>CAZKZT010000249.1:0-6012 GCA_964557265.1 uncultured Hyphomicrobium sp. | reverse complement strand
TACCAACTCGAGCGTCGCCCAGGGCGTCACTCAACTCCTCGGCACCTCGCAGCGCGAGTTCCCGGTGACCGATGGCGGCGGCAGGCTGCGCGGCGTCCTGACCCGCGACGGCATGATCCGGGCACTGTCATCGAGCGGCCCCGATACACCGGTGCTCGATGTCATGGAGCGCGACATCCCGACCATCGACTATCGCGCGCCGCTCTCCGAAGCCGCCGATCTCCTGCACGCGAGCGGCAAGCCGCTGGTCGGTGTGGTCGACGAGAACGAGCGGGTGATCGGCATCATCACGCTCGAAAATCTCGCCGAATTCATGTTGGTCGATCAGGCGAACAAGGGCTGGCGGCGCAGCCACCCGAATGGATCGTTCGGTCGCGAAAGCGCGTAGCACACATGGCCCGCTCCGCCACAACAGCACACCGCATCATCGAGACGGACAGCGACGTGCGCGCTGGCGTCCGGGCGCTCCGGCGCAAGTGCGCCATCATCCGCCGGGCCCATGATCTCGCCGGCGATCCGCCACTCAGGCGGCGCGAGTCGGGTTTCGAGGGGCTCGCACGCATCATCGTCGGCCAGCAGGTTTCCGTAGCCAGCGCCACCGCGATCTGGGGACGGTTCGAGGCGGCGCTGCGGCCTGTCGATGCCGCGGGCGTCGCAAGCGCGAGCGACGAAACTTTCCGCGGCGCCGGCCTTTCCCGCCCGAAGATCCGCACGTTGCGCAACGTCTCGGCCGCCATCGTCAGCGGCCAGCTCGACCTTGTCGCGCTGGATGCCGCGCCGGATGACGTCGTGCACGCGTCGCTCCGGCAGGTCAGCGGTATCGGGCCGTGGACAGCGGATATCTACCTGCTGTTCTGTCTCGGCCGCGCCGACGCCTTCGCATCTGGAGACCTCGCGCTGCAAATCGCGGCGGCATTGGCGGCAGAGCAAGGCGACCGGCTGAGCCTTGCCGAACTCGAGGAAATGGCGGAGCGGTGGCGGCCGTGGCGCGGTGTCGCTGCGCGGCTACTGTGGGCGTACTATGCAGCGGCAAAGGCACAGCGTACGGCGATCCCGGTGTAAGGTCTCCGACATCCACCAGAGCGGCAAACTTGCGCCGGGAGCGCGCAACTCATGAAGGTCCTCATCTGCGGCGCCGGCCAGGTCGGCTTCGGCATTGCCGAGCGGCTCTCCCGCGAAGGGAACGACGTGACGCTCGTCGATATCCGGCCGGATCTCGTCCAGAAGGCCAACGATACGCTCGAAGCCCGCGCCTTCGTCGGCAATGGCGCCCACCCCGACGTGCTGGAGAAAGCGGGCGCGCGCGACTGCGATATGATCGTCGCCGTGACATTGCATGACGAGATCAACATGGTGGCGGCCCAGGTCGCCGGCACGCTGTTCGACGTCCCGACACGGATCGCGCGCATCCGCTCCCAGGCGTATCTCAACAAGGAGTGGTCGAACCTATTCAGCCGCCGCGGCATGGGCATCGATGTGATCATCTCGCCCGAGATCGAAGTCGGCGAGATGGTGCTGCGCCGCCTTTCGCTGCCGGGCGCCTTCGATACGGTAAGCTTCGCTGACGGCGCGATCACCTCGATCGGATTGACCTGCGACAGCGACTGCCCGGTGATCGACACCCCGTTGCGCCAGCTCTCCGAGCTGTTTCCCGACCTCCCCGCGGTCGTCGTCGCGGTGCAGCGCCAAGGGCAGCTCATCGTCCCGCACAGCGACGACCACATCGCCGAAGGCGATGACGTCTACCTCGTCTCGCCAACCGATCAGGTAGCACGCACGCTCAGCATCTTCGGCCAGACAGAAGTGCCGACGCGGCGGATCGTGATCGTCGGCGGCGGCCATATCGGGCTCTACGTTGCGCGCGAGCTCGAACGGCGCAATTCGGCCATCCGGGTGAAGGTGATCGAGGCAAGCCGCGCCCGCGCGGTCGAAGTTGCCGATCACCTGCAGCGAACGGTGGTCCTGCACGGCAACGCGCTGTCGGAGGAAATCCTGCGCGAAGCGGAGATCAGTTCCGCCGATACGATCGTGGCCCTGACCAACGACGATCAGGTCAACATCCTGACGTCGGCCCTGGCCAAGCAGCTGGGCGCCAAGCGCAGCCTTTGCCTCGTCAACGGCACGGGCTATGCGAATCTCGTGCGCTCGTTCGAGATCGACTCAGAGATCAACCCACGCGCCATCACGGTGAGCCGCATCCTCCAGCACGTCCGCCGCGGCCGCATCCGCTCGGTGCACAGCGTCGGCAACGGCGGGGGCGAGCTGATGGAGGCGGAAGCACTCGAAACCGCGCCGGTCATCGGCAAGGCGCTAAAGGATCTGCCGCTGGATGGCGTCCGCGTCGGCGCCATCTTCCGCGACGGCAAGGTCATCATCCCCGATGGCGACACGCAGCTTCAGGTCAAGGACCGCGCAATCATCTTCTCGACAGCGGAAAGCGTCCGCGACGTCGAGCAGCTGTTCCGCGTCTCGATCGACTTCTTCTGACCCCTCACTCGCTTCAATCCTGCCCTCAAATCAGTCCACATAGATCCACGACACCACGCTCCGGAGATCCGATGACCCGCACTGTCTACGTCAATGGCCGTTATCTTCCCTACGCCGAGGCCGCCATCCATCCCGAAGACCGGGGCAACCAGTTCGGTGATGCGGTCTATGAGGTGTGCGAGGTGCGCGAGGGACGGCTCACCGACGAAACCCGGCATATGGCCCGCCTCGAGCGCTCACTCGGCGAGCTCGGCATCCCGGTTCCGATGAGCCGCGCGGCGTGGGCACGGGTGTTGCGGGAAACGATCCGCCGCAATCGCGTGCGCAACGGGCTCGTCTATCTGCAGGTGTCGCGGGGCATCGCGCGGCGCGACTTCTTCTTCCCGAGCCCGGACACGCTGCCGACCGTGATCTGCCTCGCGCGGTCACTGAGCGGGAAGAGCGCGGCGCACGCCGCCAAGGGGATCTCTGTGATCAGCACACCGGATATCCGCTGGGGCCGCTGCGATATCAAGACCGTGATGCTGCTGCCGGCGTCACTCGCCAAGCAGAAAGCGCGAGACGCCGGCGCCAACGATGCCTGGTTCGTGGACGACGACGGTTTCGTCACGGAAGGCGGATCGGCGAATGCGTGGATTCTCGATCGCGATGGCCGTCTGGTGACACGCCAGCTCGACAGCTCGCTCCTGCCCGGCATCACGCGGGCAACGCTGATCGACCTCCTGAAGCGGGAGGGCATCGAACTCGTCGAGCGCCCCTTCACGATCGAGGAAGCGCAAGAGGCGCGCGAGGCGTTCATGACGTCGGCGACGAGCATCGTCATGCCGGTGGTGTCCATCGACGGCAAAACCGTCGGCAATGGCGCGCCGGGCCTGATGACGCAGCGCCTGAGAGCTCATTTCCACGAGGTCGCTGAACGGTCACCGGCCTGACGCAGGCAGGGCGCATGCCAGAATTGCAGCCGCCGGCACCGATCCGCTCTCCATCGGGTTGACCGCCACGACGCAACGGCGTTTCATGGCGGCCGACATTTTCCCACCCCACACAGTCGAGGAATCTCATGCCTGTCATCAACCGCGTCTCGGCCCTCAAGGATGAGATCACCGAGTGGCGCCGCGATATCCATGCGCATCCGGAGATCCTCTATGAGGTTCATCGGACGGCGGCACTCGTCGCCGACAAGCTCAAGGCATTCGGCTGCGACGAAGTGGTGCCGGGCATCGGGCGCACGGGCGTGGTCGGCGTCATTCGCGGCAAGACCAACAAATCCGGCCGAGTGATCGGGATGCGCGCCGACATGGACGCGCTGCCGATGCAGGAAATCACCGGGCTCCCATATGCCTCGAAAATCGCGGGCGCGATGCACGCCTGCGGCCATGATGGGCACACGGCGATGCTGCTCGGCGCCGCCAAGTATCTGGCCGAAACACGCAACTTCGACGGCACCGCGGTCGTCATCTTCCAGCCCGCCGAAGAAGGCGGCGCCGGCGGCCGCGAGATGGTCGAAGACGGCATGATGGACCGCTTCGGCATCAACGAGGTCTATGGCATGCATACCGCGCCGGGCATTCCCGTCGGCTCCTTCGCGACGCGCCCGGGCCCGCTGCTCGCCGCATCCGATCGCATCGAAATCGAGATCGAAGGCAAGGGCACGCACGCTGCCAAACCGCACCTTGGCATCGATCCCGTCGCGATCGGCTGCCAGCTGCATCAGGCCCTGCAGACCATCGTTGCCCGCAACGTCGACCCGGTTCAATCGGCGGTCGTCTCGATCTGCATGTTCCACGCTGGCGATGCGATGAACGTGATCCCGCAGACGGCGAAGCTGCAGGGGACCGTCCGCACGCTCAAGGAAGACGTCCGCGCGCTCGTGAAGGCGCGCATCGCGGAGATCTGCGAAGGCATCGGCAAAACGCACAACGCCAGCGTGAAACTGACCTACTCGGACGGTTATCCGGTGACGGTCAACCACGAGGCACAGACGAAGATCGCTGCCAAGGTAGCGCGCGAAGTCTCGGGCGACAGCGCCGTCAACGACAACACGCCTCCCGTGCTCGGTGGCGAAGACTTCGCGTACATGCTCGAGGCGCGGCCGGGTGCGTTCGTCTTCATCGGCAACGGCGACACCGCCGGTGTCCACCATCCGGCGTATGACTTCAACGACGAGGCGATTCCCGCTGGCGTCTCGTTCTGGGCGCGGCTGATCGAAACCTCGATGCCCGCGTCGGCCTAGAGCGCGTCAGCCTTTGGTTGAATCGGCGCGGTCGCGCGACCGCGCTCCGCTCCCTGGGCCTCCATTCGCGGCCTTGGGGAGCGGCAATCGTGCCGTCACTGACGATTCGCGGATCGGCTGACGCGCCGCCGCCCCTCTCCCGCCTCTTCCCATAGCATTCCACCGCCCCCAGCCCGACCGGCCGCAGGGGCCGCGTGCTGTTGCATAAAATCAACCAAAGGTTGCCGTAACTCACGCCATGCGCGCATTGCGTTTGCGTGACGCGAGCGCCTGATGTACGACACAACCTATAGTTGCGGATCGAGTCCTCAGTCGGGAACTCAAGGTTGGCGATCAATCGGGCGGCACGCGCGGTTGATCGCGGCGCAGGAAGCAAGCCCGGCGCTTTTCTGGCCCTGCCGCAGGCCGCGTAGCATTGCCAGTAATGCGTTGTTTTCAGACGCGTTTCATCGTGACGGCGTGCGCTTGAGGCGCGTGCGTGCGGCCCCGATGAGACGTGAAATAGCCAGCCGCCGGGCTGCGCACTCTGCTTCCGCGCTGGGAGCATCAAACAATGGAGCACTAGACACATGAATGGGGGATCGATGACGACATTCAGTCGCATTTCGATGGCCGCCGCTGCTGCGCTGCTCGTGGGCGTAAGTTCCGCGAACGCTGCAGACCTCGGTGGCAACTGCTGCGCCGACCTCGAGGAACGGATTGCCGAGCTCGAGGCGACGACCGCCCGCAAGGGCAACCGCAAGGTCTCGCTCACCATCTCGGGCCAGATCTCGCAGGAGCTGCTGTTCTGGGACGACGGCGTCAAAAACGACATGTACGTCACGGGCGCGAACGCTTCGAACTCGCGCTTCCGGTTCGCTGGTACGGCCAAGATTTCTCCGGAAGTCACCGCCGGCTTCCTGTACGAGCTGCAGGTCTATGCCAGCGCCAGCTCGGGCGTGAACCAGGGCAACGGTGGCGATGATGGCGGCGCAACCGCCGGCACCACGCTCCGTGAAGCCATGGTGTGGATCGAGCACAGCCGCCTCGGCCGCGTGTCGCTCGGTCATGGTTCGACGGCTGGTAACAACGCCATGCTCGTCGATCTCTCCGGCAAGGGCATGGCCGCGTCGAACGGCGTCTTCCTGCATCCGGCAGCGTTCGTACTCAATAGCCGCACGCTGGCCGCGATCAATCCAGCGACCGGCGGTTATCTCGCCAGCGGTACCTGGGGCAACTTCTTCCAGGGCACGGGCGACTGGTTGAATACCCGTAACGAGCACATCCAGTACCGCACCCCGACGTTCGCGGGC
>CAZKZT010000248.1:0-6016 GCA_964557265.1 uncultured Hyphomicrobium sp. | reverse complement strand
TCGGACCTGTTCGTCGAAGTGCTCGGCGAGCGCGGCCGTCATGCCCGCTCGGCAGTCGGCATGGGCTCGCTCCCGAACAACATGCCGGTCGAGATCGAAGCGATCATGCGGATCGTGGATTGATTGTGGCTTTCCTTCTCCCCGTAAGCACGAGGAGAAGGAGAACACATCACTGCCCGCCGTACTTCGCGAGAACGCGGCGGGCCTCGATGACGACGGCATCGGCCATGGCGGCCTGCCCCTCGGCGGTCGGATGGAATGCGCCCGAATAGGTGCTCGCCAGCAGCAGCTGGAACGATGACAGCGACTGCAGCTTCAGCACCTTTTGGATCAGTGACGCGCTGACGTGGAAATTACCCGTCATGAAGGCATCGTTCGGCGTGCGGAACCAACGCTGTCGCGGCGCATACGCCTGCCAGTCGGCGGGATTGTAGGGCTCCCACCGCCGACCGGTCCAGCGCGGCAGCCGCAGATCATCGGCTCGCGTGAACGAATAGTTCGTGTAGCCGGCGCAGATCCCACGCCCCTGGAAGCGCTGGCGGTGGCTCGATACGAAAGTCCAGCCATTCTGGCGACTCGTATCCTCCAGCACCGCATCGAGCCGTCCGGCGGCAGCCGTCGACTCTCGCGCCTGGATCTCGCTCAGCACGAAGTCGGGTGAAACCGTCATCCCGGCATTGCCATCAGGACAGAGGTTGCGACCGTCGGGCAACATCGCGAGACTGGGATAGGCGGTGAGCATGATGCGATCCGACTCGGACCACGGCACATGCAGCAGACCGCGGATCGCGCGATTGAGCGACTTGAGACGGACCTCGAGCCGGTCGAGCTGTTCCGATGCGGCGAGAAAGCCGTGCACCTGCCCGAACCAGCCGCCGAGCCGCCGCAGCAATGATTGATCGGACAGCACCGCGTTGGCAAGCAGGCGCGCGAAGCCGATGTCATTGCCCCCGATCGACACCATCACCAGATCGATCTTACGCGCATCATCAGGCGCGCACCGGCGCATCACGAGACCGCCGCGGAGCGCCGGAATCTGGCCGCCCATATGATAGGCCTCGGGCAGATCCACGGGCGGCGCGTCCCGCGGCCCGCACTGTGCCTGCGCGATCGCCGAAAGCTGCGAGAGATCAGGGGGATTGGGCACCCATTCATGCCCCTTGTAGTGCAGGAACAGCCCGTCGATGATTTCCGCACCCGAGCAGGCGTAGCCTACGAACGTCACCGCGCGGTGCGGATCCTCGACCGCGAGCTGCAGCGCCGCGCGCATCTGATGCGAGTACAGCGAGCGGTGGCACGCCTGATCGAGCCAGCGCGCATTGTGCTCGATGAAGGTCGCGTCACCGATGGAGTTCCATGAACCGACACGCGCCGGATAGCCGGTCAACGGCTCGTCCCGGCTGCCCGTGCCATAGTCGGCGCGACGCTCGCGCGAGAAGCGGACCGGCACATCGGGATTGCCCTCGCCCGACGCGAAGCTGTCACCCATGGCGACGATCAGAAGATCCGTCACCGTCGCCGTCGTGGCCGCGATTTCACGTCCGCCGATTTCGACAGTGACGCGCGCGCCGCCGGGATACGGCACGGCCAATGTGACTGGACGATCGCAAGGCGCGGTCACCGAGCCGCCACGGCCGCCGCGCGTGAGTGGCGCGGTCAACCACGTGCAATCGAGCCGATCGGCATCCGGTATGTCGCTGATCGTCATGATGACGCGATGATCGCGCGGCCGCAGGTAGTCACGTTGCGCCGCGCAGGCATAGCGGTTGCGGGTCGTCGACCAGCAGGTTTGATCGACCATGCCGGCGGCCCATCCGTCGGTCGGATGGCGGCGCGCGAGCGCGCGCTCCGCCGACAGTACCGGCGTCAGGCGCTCCTTTTCATCCAGCGCATTGTAAGTGGCCCGGTGCACCTCGGTGTCGGCAGGACGATTGAAGAATCGAAACGGATTCTCGACCCGCCACGTGATCCGAGGCTCTGCCGACGCTCCGTCCGGCAGCAGCCCACAGAGCATCAGGCCGAGTCCGAGCAGCACGCCCGTCCGCCATCTACCGCCGCAGTCCTTCTGACGGATCCGCTCCACCAGCCGCCACGCCCTTCCTGCCGGTCTCACAAGCGCCCGGTCGCATGCCCCCAGCCGATCCAGAGCAGTCGCCGGATCGACGGCGGATCGAACGGGCGCACGCCGCGCCGCTTCAAGGTACCTTCTAAGGCGGCCAAGTTGGGCTTAACCATGGCCAGCGGCAGAAAAGCCAGGCGCTCCTGCCGCGACATTGTCTGCAAACGGGCCGTGGCATCGGCGTGCGCCTGACGCGCGAGGGCCGCCAAATGGCATACCGCGGAGGTCACGTTCTCATCGTCGTGCGCGGTGCCAGGTTCGCCGGACGGGAGACTATCGTCCGTCAGCAGCGCGCGCGGGATCGCGAGCCAGGCCGAATCGCGGGCCGGAAATCCTGCGAGTGCGCGCGACAGGCCATAGGCGAACCCCGCCTTCTCGACAAGTTGCTCATCCAGCTCGCCCCCGCCGGATTGGCCACCCGCGCAGATGCGTGCCGCGAGCTTGAACAGCGCTCCCTCCCCTGCCGTCAGGCGCGCGCGCAGTACGGTCTCGTTGACGGGTCGCTCGTCGTGCAGCGCATCGCCCTGCGCATCGATCACCGAGGCGATCAAATCCGCCGGCAATCGATACGCCTCGATCGTCGCGCGGATCGCCGTCGCGATTGGATGGCCGCCCGCCGCCGCCGCACCATCCGGCGCCAATGCATCGCGCCACCACTGAAGACGGATCTCGCCAGCGAGCGGCTCGCGCACCATCACCGGGACGCGCGCGATCTCGGCAGCGAACGCAGCCAGCGCGATCAAGCCGTAGCGAACCGCCGCCGGCGCAAGCGTCGCCGCGAAGTAGCGATCGGGCTCGCACGACAGCGCCGCCTCCCTGAGCTCGGCCAGACCGGCCGCGCCCGTCACCGCGTCAGACGCCGTCTCATCCGCTTGCGGCGCCATGGTTCAGAAGAGATGCGCGGCGGCGACCATCAGCACGGTCACCGGAATGGCCAGGAGGAGATTGGCGCGGGCATAGAGCGCGACCTTGGCTCGCGCAGCGGCTTTGGCCTCGCCGTTGCCCGGACGCAGGCCGAGCACGACCTGCATATTGGGCCAGATCGCATGATGGACGAAGGCCCACATCGCGATGGCACCCAGCGCGGCGATGGCCATCGAGCCGGTCTTCGCGGCCGACAGGTATACCGGCGCGCCATACACCCACGCGCTCATGACGTAGCCGGTCGGCACGAGCAACAGCAGTCCCGAGACAATCACGAGATGCGAGGCGTGACGAAAGATCCACACCACGTTCGGCACGACGAGCCGCATCAGGGTTCCGCGGCCCGCATCATCGGCGCCGACCACCGCGGGATGCTGCACGAAGTTGACGAACCAGATCATGCCGACCCAGACGATGGCCGCAAGCACATGGACTGCGCGCAGCACGAACGAGACAAAGCCCAGCGCATCCGCCCCGCTGACCACAACGCCAACAGCGATCGCGACGACGCTGATCGACAATCCGGCGACCAGGGCATGGCGTGCACTCGATAGGAGAGAGGTCATGGGCAGCTCCCGGCAACCTGAAACGGTTCCAGACATAGAGCATTTTCGCGCGCCGAGCGAAAGCGACGGTCGATGGCCCGCAGCTCGCGCGCGCATGCGGCAACACCATCAATCGACAGCAATCAGCGCGGCGCCGACCGGCCGCCCCTCTGCCAGCAGGACATTGTAGGTGCGGCACGCGGCGCCCGTGTCCATCGGCTCGATGCGAATGCCGTAGTCGCGCAGGCCTGACCGGAGCTCCTGTGACGGAAGCCGGAAATCGCGCCCGGTGCCGATCAGCAGCAGCTCGATTCCCTCCGGCTCCGCAAGCAGCGGGGCGAAGTCTGCGGTCGTCAGCCCCTCGGCGGTCATCGGCGCCCAGCCGACGATCGCCTGCGACAGGAAAATGAGCGAGCCACGATGGCTCATACCGGCGAAGCGAAAGCCGCCGTTGCCATAAGCATCGATCGGCGCGCGGCCCGGGTATCGTGGGGTCGCCTGTTCGATCGGACCCTCCTGGACTGCGCGCGCCGCGCCTCAGGACCGCGCCGGCGCCGCCTTCTCATTGGCGCCCGTCACGGTCTCGCGCTTGACCCCGAGGATCTCGAGGATCGGTGCAGCAATGAAGATCGACGAATAGGTGCCGATCAGCACGCCCAGCAGCATCGCGAGCGTGAAGTAGCGCATCACCGAACCGCCGAAGATGAATAGCGCCATCAGCACGACGATTGTCGTGACGCCGGTCAGGATCGTGCGCGACAGTGTTTCGTTGATCGACAGATTGAGCAGCTCGCGCAACTCCATGCGCTTGTACTTGCGCAGGTTCTCTCGAATACGGTCGGACACGACCACGGTATCGTTGACGGAATAACCGAGGATCGTCAGCAGTGCGGCGACGATGCCGAGATCGAACTCGAACTGGAAAAACGCGAAGATCCCGACGACCGCGATGACGTCATGCGCGAGCGAGAGCAGCGTGCCGACCGCGAATTGCCACTCGAACCGGAACCAGACGTAGGCCATGATCGCCAGCACCGCGGCGACGACAGCGAGAAGTCCTGACCGTCTCAGCTCTGCCGAGACCGCCGGACCAACCACTTCAACACGCCGCTGCACATAGTCCGAGCCGAGCGTATCGAGAACCTTCCGCATGGCCGCCTGCTGGGCCTGCTCGTCGCCCGGCTGCTGCTCGATCCGGATCAAAACGTCATTCGTCCCGCCAAATTCCTGGATCTGCACATCGCCGAGGCCGAGACCGCTGAGCTGTGTGCGAATGGCGCTGACGTTCGCCGGCTGCCCCGTCGAGGTCTGTACCTCGATCATGGTGCCGCCCTTGAAGTCGACGCCGTAGTTCAGCCCCTTGGCGAAGAAGAGGCCGAGCGACACGACGATGACGACCAGTGACCCCCACAGGCAAAGGTCACGGAAGCGCATGAAGTCGATGCGCGTGCCATGCGGGAAGAAGTCGTATCCCTTGAAATGCGGAAAGAAGCGCATGAGGTCGGACCTTTCGGGACCGCGCGTCGCGGTCGCGCTCAGATGGGGACTTCGATCTTGCCGGACTTGGCGCGAGCCGAACGCAGCCACAGGGCCACGAGCAGACGCGTTACCGTTACGGCGGTGAAGATCGAGGTGAAGATGCCGATCGTCAGAGTCACAGCAAAACCGCGGATCGGACCGGATCCGAGCCAGAACATGATGATGGCGGCCGCGAGCGTCGTGAGCTGGCTGTCGAGAATGGTCGTGATCGCGCGCGAGAAGCCCGCATCGAGCGCGCTCACCGCCGATTTCCCGGCGCGCAGCTCTTCACGTATTCGCTCGTAGATGATCACGTTCGAGTCGACGGCCATGCCGACGGTCAACACGAGGCCAGCAATGCCGGGCAAGGTCAGTGTCGTGCCGACCGCAGACATCAGCGCTATGACCATGGTGCCGTTCATGATCAAACCGAGGACGGCGAAGATGCCGAACGTGCCATAGGCGATGATCACCATGATCATCGAGATGCCACCGCCGACGAACGATGCCAGCTTGCCGGCCTCGATCGAGTCGGCGCCCAGCGACGGACCGACCGTGCGCTCCTCCGCGATCGTCAGCTTGACCGGCAGCGCGCCCGAGCGAAGCTGGACGGCGAGCGTATTCGCGCTCTCGACCGTAAAGCTGCCCGAGATCTGTCCCGAGCCGCCGAGGATCGGCTCGCGGATCACGGGTGCCGACAGCACCTTGTCGTCGAGGACGATGGCGAACGGCCGGTTGACGTGTTCCTGCGTGAAGCGTCCGAAG
Organism: uncultured Hyphomicrobium sp.; assembly: GCA_964557265.1. Taxonomy (GTDB): domain Bacteria; phylum Pseudomonadota; class Alphaproteobacteria; order Rhizobiales; family Hyphomicrobiaceae. The sequence continues at coordinate 145 of CAZKZT010000248.1, read as the reverse complement.
CGCCGCGCGCCCGCCTGATCGAAGCGGAATGAGATGATCGGCTCGTTGGAGCGCTGGTCGAAACCCGGCTGTGCATCGACGAGGTTTTCGCCCGGTACCACGGGCGTCTCGCGCAGCAGGTACGATACGCCCTGCTCGTCGCCGC
>CAZKZT010000247.1:0-6060 GCA_964557265.1 uncultured Hyphomicrobium sp. | reverse complement strand
ACGGATTGTTCGTCGTTGAGAACGACGAATATGTCTTCAAGGACTTTTCTCAGACGCTGGGTGGGGACGGAGGGGTGGAATGACGACATCCATATCAGATGCAGCTCGCTACGCAGCGTTGGCGGAAGAAATTTACCGACGCGGAAGTGGAGATCAGGCGCCGCAGCCGCCAATCCCGCACTCTGCTGGGTAGGCAGCGAAATCCAACTGCCACATCTCAGTGAGCGCTAGCCTCTCACCCCTTCGCCTTCCGCTTCGGCACTGCGGGCCGCTCGACCATTCCCACAACGGATTCTTGAGGGGTTTGGGGGAGGGTGGGAGCCTGTTTTTTGGAAGCCGCGGCCTTCTGGGTGCGGCGCGCCCAAGGCATTTGAGCTGAGGTTCTTCAATTCATGAGCAGGGGCGGCATACTCTGGCGCGGGCTTCTTGTTGCGATCGCCGTCGCGGGCTGCAGCAGCATTAGCAGCACCACGCACTACAAGGTGACCATCCGGGTCAACGGCGACGACTACACGTCCGACGTCGTGGGGCAAATCATACGGGATGAGTTTTCCAGCACGGCTAGACCGAGTCCGTACGGGAGCGTCATGACCTTCCGGCTACCGGATGATCGCGTAATCGTCCTTGGGACCGTTCCTGATTGGAGTCGGAGATTGCAATGCGTTCCACGCTTGGATCAGTCCGACACGGGATGCAAATCGCGGTGGCTGTACCCGGATTCACGCCTGCGACCGGAAGGATACGTGTTCAATAATGCAACCGACCCGAAACGCGTTGAAGCGTTCCAATTTGGACCTCGTGATTCGGAGTTTATCGCCAAAGGCCACTACGTGGTGCCGATAGGAAGAGCGTCAGTCCCTATCAGTGACCTGATCATCGAGATGGTCAGCTATTCGGCGGTTCCCTCAAAAGAGCTGAAGCCGAGAGACAAATTGGATCGTGATTTTCCCGGCTACGCTCTGACGCGTTTCCGTGATGGGGAGTGGGTTGAAAAGACCAATCCGGTGCTGAGCGCTGCAGCCCGCGACATTGGCCTCCCTCTGGCAAAAGACCGCTAGCCCGCCCTCACCCCTTCGCCTTAGCCCGCTTCGCGGCTTCCTCCGCGACCAGCTCCTTCTTCGACAGCTTGCCGATCATGGTTTTCGGGAGCGCGTCGCGGATTTCGATCTGCGACGGGATCTCGATGCGCGACAGCTTGGGCTCCAGATGTTTCAGGAGGTCCGCAACCGACGCGCTGGCACCCGCCTTGAGCTTGACGAACGCCTTCGGCGCCTCGCCGCGGTATTCGTCGGGAATGCCGATGACGGTCACTTCCTCGACCGCGGCGTGCTCGTAGAGCGCTTCCTCGATGCGGCGCGGGTAGACGTTGTAGCCTGAGCAGATGATCAGGTCCTTGATCCGATCGACGATGAAGAAGAAGCCTTCCTCATCCATGATCGCGACGTCGCCGGTGCGGAGGTATTCACCGACGAACTGCTCCGCCGTCGCTTCCGGGTTCTTCCAGTAGCCCTTCATCACCTGCGGGCCCTTGACGCACAGCTCGCCCTTCTCGCCGCGCGGCACTTCCTTTGTCGGGTCATCGAGCGCGCGCAGCGACACGATCGTCTGCGGGATCGGCTGGCCAATCGATCCTTCCTTGACCGGACCGTCGAGTGGATTAGCCGTGACGACGGGCGAGGTCTCGCTGAGGCCATAGCCTTCGACGAGACTGCATCCGGTGAGCTGCTCGAACCGCTGCTTGATTTCGAGCGGCAGCGCCGCGCCGCCCGACAGGCAGAACTTGAGCGACGTCATGTCGAAGCTCTTGAGCTTCGGATGGTTCATGATCGCATTGAACATCGTCGGCACGCCCGGCATCACCGTCGGCTTGCCCTTGTCGATCAGGGCCATCGCATCGTCGAGAACAAAGCGCGGCATGATCAGGATCTCCGCGGCCTTGGCGACGGCGAAGTTCATGACCACTGTCATCGCGAAGACATGGAAGAACGGCAGCGCCCCCATGACGCGCTCGGCACCCTCCTGCAGTCCCGGCGCCCAGGCGGCGGTCTGGAAGGTATTCGCGTAGAGGGCTGCGTGCGTGAGCATCGCGCCCTTCGGCGTGCCGGTGGTGCCGCCGGTATATTGCAGCACCGCGACATCGTCGTGCGGATCAATCGCGGGCTTCGAGAATTTGCCGTCGTTGGCGAGGACGCTCTCCTCCGTGATCACGGATCCGGCGACCTTCGAGCTGCGCACGCTGGCGAGCTCCTTGCCTTTGACGAGGCGGTAGAGGACGGACTTCACCGTCGGCAGCAGCGCCGGGAAATGCGCGACGATGGCTCGCTTGAGCGCGCCCGCCGCGATCAGCGCCTCGACCTTGTCGAACAGCACCTTCAGGTCGAGCGTCACCATCAGGTCGGTTTCGCTGTCCTTGACCTGGTAGGCCAGCTCTTCGACGGTATAGAGCGGGTTATAATTGACGACCGTGCCGCCAGCTTTGAGTATCGCGAAGTAGAAGACAATGAACGTCGGCGAGTTCGGCAGGAACAGACCGACCTTGGTGCCCTTCTTGACGCCGATCGCGGCAAGCCCAGCCGCCGCGCGATCAACGAGGCGCGACATGTCGCCATAGGTGATTGTCCGGCCGAGGAAGTTGGTGCAGATACGTGCCGGATGCTGGCCTGCTGCGTGATCCAGCAGCTCATAGAGTGGAGCTGCGGTGATGGGCTGGTGCCAGTTGACGCCTGCGGGGTAGTGCGCGAGCCAGGGATAGCTCAGGTGCGGCGCCGCAGTAGTTGTTGTCGACCCTGTGGCCATGGTCGTCAAACCTCCCTGAATCGCGTCCATTTAGGACGGCCGGTTGGGGCGCGCATGGCGCCGGGACCCTCGGCGGTAGAGGTCTCGAATTGAGTTGGAGTGTTCGGGCGCTTCAGTTGGCGCCTGCCTGCATTCATCACCGCCGCGCGTCATATGACATTGAACACTTTTTCAAACCTGAACGCCAGCTTGCCGGCTTTACTGCACACGAATGATGCCTTGGGCCGAGTTGCATGATCCAGGCAAACATCCGTGGCCAGCTGGACTTGAATAGTGTTAACGGTTATGTGAGGCGCAACTTGCAGTCATTCCGAGTTTGCCGTAGCTAACCGGACATCAGCACCTGTACCCGTAGAGTACTTGGGGGTGGGAGAGACATATGGAAGACGTTGCCGCCAAGATCATCGAAATCCTCAAGAAGCACATGAAGGAGCCGCGTGACGACATCGGGCTCACGACTGCGCTGACTGACCTGAAAATCGAGTCGCTCGATCTTGCTATGATCGTGTTCGACATTGAGGATTCTTTTGGCATTCAGATCCCCTACAACGCCAACGAGGAAGTCGAAGACTTCAAGACGGTCGGCTCGGTTGTGGATCGCGTGAAGCAGCTGTTGGAAGGTTCGGACGCGCCCGCCAAGGCGTGATCGATCGCAAGCCAGCAACACGAGCGCGGAGCTCTCTCCGCGACACATAGAGAAGTGCGTCCCATGACAAAGTCTCAGGGCGAGCGTCGTCGCGTCGTCGTTACTGGCCTTGGCGCCGTGACGCCGATCGGCCTCGACGTTCGCGAAATGTGGTCTTCGATGAAGGAAGGCCGTTGCGGCGTCGGCCCCGTGACGGGCTTCGATCTCAAGGACCTCTACATCCACATCGCCGCCGAGATCAAAGACTTCGATCCGGCCAAGCATGTATCGAGCAAGAAGGTCCAGTACGGCGACCGCTACTCATGGTTCGCAGCGCGCTCGGCCGAGGAAGCCTGGAAGCAGGCGGGCCTGCCCGTACCGCTCGCCGACCCGTATCGCGCGGCGTGCATCTTCGGATCCGGCGCCGGCGGCTTCAACACGATCGAAACCGCTTACGACGACCTCTTCGTGAAGCACAAGAAGGCGACGAACCCGCTGACGCTGCTGCGCATCATCGGTTCTTCCGCCTCGGCTCACATCGGCATCGAGCAAGGCATCAAGGGACCGACGTTCGCGACCTGCTCGGCCTGCTCCACCGCCACCCACGCCATCTCGATCGGCGCCGACTACATCCGCCATGGCCTCGTCGACGTCGCCGTCACCGGCGCGTCGGAAGCCGTTCTCACGCACGGTTCCATGCGGACCTGGCAGGCCATGCGCGTCCTCTCGCCCGAAGGCTGCTTCCCGTTCTCGAAGAAGCGCAACGGCACGGTTCTCGGCGAAGGCGCGGGTGCACTGATCCTCGAGAGCTACGAGCACGCCAAGGCGCGCGGCGCCACCATCCTCGCCGAGCTCAAGGGCTATGGCATGTCCTCCGACAGCAAGGACATGGTCAATCCGGACATCGACGGACCGACCAGCGCCATGAGGCTCGCGCTTGAAGATGCCGGCCTCAAGCCTGAGGACATCGGCTACCTCAATGCCCACGGCACCGCGACGTCGCTCAACGACGTCAACGAGACGAATGCCATCAAGCTCGTCTTCGGCGATCACGCGCGGAAGCTGCCGATCTCCTCGACCAAGTCGATGATGGGTCATCTGCTCGGTGCCGGCGGCGCGGTGGAAGCCGTTGCCTGTATCAAGGCGCTGCAGGAAGGATGGCTGCCCCCGACCATCAATCTCGACGATCCCGATCCCAAGTGCGACCTCGACTACATTCCGAATGTCGGGCGCTCGGCTCAGGTCGAGAACGTGATGTCGAACTCGTTCGCCTTCGGCGGGCTCAACGCCGTGCTCATCTTCGGCAAGCCGCCGGCTTGATCCGACGAGAGTTAATCCAACAAAATGGGCCGGGCTCGACGATCGAGCCCGGCCCATTTTTGTTTCATCGAAGGCTTGGGAATTACCGCCGGACGCGCCGGCGGGGCGCGATCGGCTCCTCGCCGCCCTGCTGGGCCGCCTGCCCCTGCGATCCGCCACGCTGCGCGGCGGCGCCGCGCGAAACCGGATTGACGCAATCGGTCAGCCAGATGTCGAACACCGGATGCTCCAGCGCGTTGAGCCCCGGGCTCTCGGCGAACATCCAGCCTGAAAAGATACGCTTCTGCGAGCCGTCGAGCGCCAGTTCATCGACCTCGACGAACGCAGACGTCTTCGGCGGCTCGGTCGGCGGCCGCGAGTAGCAGACCCGCGCCGTCACCTTGAGCGCGGCGAACGTCTCCTGCTTCCCGAGCGGTGTTTCCAGGCGGCTGATTCGCGCCGTCACCTTGTCGAGCGCGGCGAACACGGCCGTCTGGTTCTCGATCCGCTGGGCGGCGGCAATCGATGGCGCGGCGATCCATCCGGCCAGGACGGCCGCGGCGAGCGTCGGACCGGCGCTGCGCCAGCCGTGCAACGGTCGTCGTGGATCCTTCCCGCGCATCAAGCCAATATCCTCCGCCGTCCGCCGCCTCGGTTCAGGCATATGCCTGCACACCGGCGCGAGCTTGATAGAAATCACAAAAATTGGCCGATGCAATGGCGATTGCGGCTTTCGTCACCGGCATTCCGGCATGAGACTTCCGTCCGCCAGCCCGCCTACTGCGGCCGCCACGGCTTGTAGTCGCCGGTCGCCCGCGGCCGCGTGCCCGTGGACAGGATCGACCCCGCCGGGCGGTACGCCTCGGGCGTGCCGGTCATGTTGGGCCGGTGCGGCTTCTGCCACGGCCGCGCGACGTAGTTTTCCTCGGTCGGCAGCGTATCGACGGTATAGTGCAGCCAGCCGTGCCATTCGGGCGGCACGAACGAGGCTTCAGCGCCGTCCTTGTAGATCACCCAGCGGCGCGGCACGCCAAGCGGCCCGATCCCCTTGCTCTGGATGAAATACCGGTTGCCCTGCTCGTCGGTCCCGACGTGGCGGCCACGCAGCGCGGTATAGATCCGGTTGGACCAGGTATTGCCGCCCCACCAGCTGAAGATCTCGCTGAAAATGCCCATGTCCGTCTCTCGCGCGCGCCCTGTTGCGACGGGCAGCATCAGGTCGCGCTTATCGCACTGACGCGTCCCCAAGTCCAGCGGCGGCGGGCGTCCGCCACGGCTCATGCGCTCAGATGCAGCACCACTTCGCGCTGGTGCGGCCGGTCGCGGTGCTCGAACAGATA
>CAZKZT010000246.1:0-6097 GCA_964557265.1 uncultured Hyphomicrobium sp. | reverse complement strand
TGAAGGAGTAACCGCGGCGCCGGTCAGACACGGCGCCGAAGGACGGGAAGTGCGGATATCGCGGTCAACGTCGTGGCACGGCGCAGATAGCTCGATGGCAGATCGACTGGCGGCAATGCTGCCATGCGGCAGTGCAAGGGCAGCTCGGTGCTCGCCCATGGCCCCGTGAGCGACTGGTGGCCTCTCTCATCGTGCGGGCGGACAGATCCGAAGCCGGAAGCCCAGAATGATCGAGGGCCACCGCGGGAGAGAGATTCTCGCCCGCGGCAGCCCTCAACAGACGTCACCCGCTATTCTTTACCGATCCTGCTGACCGAGGAGCGGTGTGATGCGCAGGAACGAGACACGGCGGTTCTGCCGCTCCGGCTCCTGCGTATCGATCTTGAGGTTCTGCTCGCCGTATCCCTGCGTCACGAGATTCTCGACCGGAATATCGAACTCCGACACCAGAATATCGGCGACGGCTTCGGCACGGCGATCCGAGAGCGTCAAGTTGTCCTCATCCGAACCCACCGCATCGGTGTGCCCTTCGATCAGAAAAACTTCCGCCTCGTTGTGCCGCAGCATCCGCTGGATGATGCGCGCCAGCCGCTCGAGCTTCGGATACTGATCCGGTGACACCTCGAACGAACCGAACTCGAAGTTGACCGTGTCGAGGTCGATGCGGCGCATGTACTGGCGCAGCGGACGGCTGTAGCGGATCTCTTCGAGCGAGTAGCCCCGGTCGAGACGCGCCACCGGCGGTGCCGCCAGCGCCTCATAGAGATCGTCATCCGACGCGCCGTCATACTCGACGATGTATTTGTCCCGCGGCATGCTGTAGGCGGGCGGCGCCAGCGCAAGACCGACGCCCACGCCCAGCGCCGTGACGCCGAGACCAATGCCGACGTTACGATAGAAACGGCGATTGTCGATCAACACGACCTCGCGGCCATTACGATCGCGACGCCAGCGCCGAAGCAGACGACCGTTACGGTCGACCTCGGTGTAGACGCGCGTACCGTCGCCGCGCTCGATCATAGTCTCACGCCGACCTTCGCCAAGATCACGCGTGCGGGCGCCAGGTGAGAAGCGCTCGAACGCGCGGCCCTCGTCGCGCCGGATAACGGCACGCCCCTTATCACGAATGATGAAGCGATTGCCGGGCTCCTCGATCACGCGGCGCCCGCCTTCTTCGACGCGCTCGACGCGGCCGCGTTTGACCTCGTCCATACGCTGCGGCCCAACGCGCTGCGGGCGCTCGAAGCGTCCGGATCCCAACCGCTCGCCTCGAGGACCACCCGGCTGCGCCTGATCAGGCCTGCCCGGACGCCCATCGGGGCGACCTTCGCGAATACCTCTCTGTTCCGGCGCAACAGGACCTCCAGGACGCCCAACCGCAGCCGGTGGCGCCGGCGGCGGAGATGGCTGCCGGCCCGTCGCCTGCGGCACGCTCGGAACGCCGGGTCGCTGGCCTGGCTGCGGGGCAGCGCGGCGTGGCTCATCCTGCGGCGGACGGGGAGCCGCACGGTCTGGCTGCGGCCGACCGGGGCCGGCTTCCGGCCGCGGCGCCACGGGCTGCGGCGCCGCGCGGCGCGGCTCTTCCCGCTGCGGGCGAGGCGCTGCCCGCTGCTCCTGTGGTGGCTGCCCCCGGAGAGGGCGCTCCTCACGTCCGGCCGGTGTCGAACCTGGCTGGCCCGGCGCTGCTGGACGGCGCGCATTCGGCTCGGGCCTCGCTGGCGTCGCGCGCGGCTCAGGCCGCTCTGGCCGGCCCTGCCGCTCTGGGCGCTGCTGACCACCGCGCTTCTTGTTGCGCTCGTCCTCTTCGCTCGCCTGCGGGCGCTGTGCCCAGGCGCCGTCGGGCCGTATGCCATTTGCCAGGCCTACCCACGCCGTACCGACCACGGCGGCTGTCATCGCCGCCGGTAGAATTCGAGATCGTTTGCTGCGTCCGCTCATCGTTTCACTCGCCTATGGATTTCCATTCGCTGCGAATCACATGTGGTTCGCGCAACGGGCACGTCTTCATGCGACGCGGCTACGGTCAAAAAGTGTCCGAGAAAAGGCCCCGCCGCGTCCTCCCCGCTGCCCTATGGCTCGCTCGAGCAAAACTCCTTCTACGGCGAAGCAGTTCCGGCGTGAGCGGCGCAGGAGTCTGAGCATTCATTCATGTTTACGGCCGCAGAAGAGGTGAGATCACCGCCCGGCGATGCTCATGCCGTAGATGTAGAACGTCGCCACCGCCACGACCGCCGGAATAACGGCGATGTGGACGAACTCCAGTGTGCCGCGCATCCACCGTCGCGCCTCGAACACCGGATTGATGCGCAGGATGGTAATTGCGATCATCACACTCACCATCAGGTAGTCGAACAGGAAGATGCGGTCGGACAGGGTCGCTTCATCCGAATCGAGCTTTGGCAACGAGATGTAGAGCGCCACTGCCGACAGCAGCGCCGTCACCTGGATTGCAACGATCGAGTCGAACCGCGACATCGGAATGAAGATCGCGAGATAGGCGACAGCGAGGATGAAGGCGAGCGGCACCACGACACGGAGGAAATAGTCGGTCGTCTCGCGCCGCATCTGCCAGACGAAGCTCGCCTTGTAGAACGGCGCAATGCTCGCCTCGTGCGTAAATGAATCGATGACCGGCACGAACTCCTCGTCGTAGCCGACGTACTGCTCGATCTGATCCCAACTATCGGATGCGACCCTGCGGTCACGCAGCTCGAGCGGCGGCGGCTGGACGATGAATGTCTCGTTGCTGTTCTTCGGTTGCAGATCAATCGAGAACGACTGCGTATCGAACGGGAAGGCTGCGAGCTTCGGCTCGAACAGAAAACGCCCGATCACCTTGTAGATCTTCATGGCCGGCGGGAACATGCCATTACCGCCGCCGTCGTGAATGGTCTCAACGGCGATCTGACGCCCCTGCGATCCCGGATCGAGGAACGCGTTGGCGAACTCGATCCGCCCGATACCGCCGCCGGTCGGGTCACGCAACGCGAGATAGAATTCGGCCATGAATGTCTTGTTGTTGTCGTCGACGCGATGCGCCTTGATCATGTCGATGTCGGCATACAGCGTCGAAATCTTCTTGAACTCACCGTCGCGCGCACGGCGGAACTGGATCGGCGCGAGCTGCAACCGCCCAAGTCCCCGTGGCAGCATCACGACAAGCGGTGGCCGCAACGCTGTGCGCGTTTCCGCATCGAACGACCAGTTCTCGAATGTGCCGCGAAAGGCGCCTCGACCGCTCGCGTAGTCGCTCGTCAGCGCGGAGACGACCCGCGAACGCAACGTCGTTATTGGCGTGTCCGGCGGCGCGCGGCGGACCGTTCTCGCGATCAGAGCCACCATGTCGGCATAACGCGCGCCGACATTGATCGCACGCAGGTTTGCCGCTTCGAACGGATCGCGGATGGTCGGCTCCGAGCGCTCCTTGCATTCCCCCTTGGCCCAACCGGGCGCCTGCGGAATCTTGGCGCCCTCGAACACCCACGGATTCTTCGGCGCACGCTCTACAATCGCGCGCAGGCGACTGTTGAACGCGTCGGGCAATGTCTCCCAGGCCAGCTGATAAAGCGGACTTGGATAGGCCGCGGTCAGTTCGGCTGGCAGCGCGTCGATGCGGCCGTTGACGAAGAGCGGCGGAGCGACGCCGGCGTCCTTCAATCGGGCGATAACCTCCGGCGCCGTACGGGTACCGACCGCGAGATAGATCACGTCCGGTTTCTCAGCTGCCAGAGCGGCGACGACCTTTTCAAGCTCCGCGGGATCCATCTTGCCGTCGACGGCACGCACGCGATGATCGCCGACAATACCGCTCGCACCAAGCAGGCTGCGGAGGCTGTCGCGCATCCCATCGCTCATGACGGAGTCGGCATTGCCGAGAAATGCGGGACGCTCGAAGCCCATGGCTTTAGCGAAGGCCGCCATCACCGGCACCCGCTCCTCGTCCTGCGAGGGGCGCGTGGTGAAGACGTTCGGATGGTTCGCGAAGATGCTGCTGACGGAAATCTCCGAGAGGAACGGGATGCCGCTCCCCGCGATCTCCTTGCCGAGTGCGTCAAACACCGCCTTGGCGCGTGTCGCGTTGGTCAGCCCGACCATACCGAGCGTGTTGCGATCAGAAAGCGCGGCGCGCATGTTCGCGATCGCGCTGGCATCGTTACGCGCGTCGTCGAAGATTTTCAGTTCGATCGGCCGGCCGCCGACACCACCGCGCCGGTTGATCCGCTCTTGCTCGGCAAGCGCCATCCGCCTCACCGCACCGACATCCCCCGGATCATGACAAACATCCGCGCGTGACGAAACGAAGAGGGCGATGTGCAGTGGCGGCCCCGAAGCCGCCTGCGCTTCCTCGATCGCGCGCGCCGGGCGGCCCGCACCGAGCACCATCACGAGCCCAACCAAAGCCAGCCAGAGGCCCCAGGACACACCTCTGAGCCGCGAACGAACGCAACCGGCAACCATGCTCATTTTGCCACTCACAACTCGTTGCGGCGGTGTGTCATCGACACTCTCGCTGCTGCGCAACAGGACCGGGACAAACCCAGACAGGAAACCGTGTGAAACGCGTGGGAGCCTGCCGCGGGCCCACCGCCTGGAGCGCCCCGCGCGGCTGTCGGACCGGCGGAAGCTACCTCAGGAGACGGATGGGCGGCCAGAGCGTTGTTGCGCGCATTGCAGCTTCCCCCCTGATGGGTGATGCGGCGGCGCGACAGGTGTGGTTTGAAGCGGGCTACGGATCGTCATAGAATTCAACAATCGTCCGCCCTCTCACAATGAGCGGCACCGCGGACCTGCAATGGAGTGATGGAAAGCCGATGTCGAGCGAGATGAATGGTGCAGAAAGCCTGGTACGAACCCTGCTCGCGGGCGACGTGAACGTATGTTTCACGAACCCCGGCACCTCCGAGATGCACTTCGTCGCGGCGCTCGACAAAGTGCCGGGTATGCGCTGCGTGCTGGGATTGTTCGAAGGCGTCGTGACCGGCGCCGCGGATGGCTACTATCGGATGCTCGATAAACCGGCGTCGACGCTGCTTCACCTCGGCCCCGGCCTCGCCAACGGCCTCGCCAATCTGCACAATGCCAAGAAGGCGAGCTCCGGCATCGTCAACATCGTCGGCGATCATGCGACCTACCATCTCAAGTTCGACGCGCCACTCACGGCGGACATCGAAGGCGTCGCCGCGCCGATGTCGCATTGGGTCAAGACCTCGCCGGACTCGCGTGGCATCGCGGCGGATGGCGCCCTCGCCATCGCCGAGGCCCGCAAGGCTCCTGGCCAGATCGCAACGCTGATCCTGCCCGCCGACACGGCTTGGGGCCCCGCTGACGGCATCGCCGAAACGCCGGCCCATGTTGCGCCGCCCAAGGTTTCCGAGGATGCCGTGAAAGCGGCGGCGGCCATGCTCCGCAGCGGCAGGAAGGCGACGCTACTGATGGGCGGCGCGGCGCTGCGCCAGCGTCCGCTGGAACTCGCGGGCCGTATCGCGGCCAAGACCGGCTGCGGCATTCTCACAGAAGGCGCCAACACGCGCCTCGAACGTGGCGCCGGTCGCGTCCAGGTCAACCGCATTCCCTATGTCGTGGACCAGGCCCTGCGCGTGATGGAAGCCGCTGGCGATATGGTGCTGGTTGGCGCGCGCGAGCCGGTCGCGTTCTTCGCCTATCCCGACAAGCCGAGCCTGCTGAAAGCAAAGGATGCGCGTTCGACGAAGCTCGCCGACACGCACGAGGACATGGAAGCGGCGCTGGAAGCCCTCGCGATCGAACTCGACGCGATCAACACGCCTCCCGCTGGCATCGCCGCACCGCGCCGCCCCGAAATCCCGACGGGATCAACGATCACGCCGGCTGCGATCGCCTCGATCCTCGGCGCCAAGATCCCGGAAGGTGCCATCGTGGTCGACGAGAGCGTGACGACGGGCCGTGAGTTCTTCCCCGAAACCGCTGGCGCGCCGCCGCACGACTGGATCAACAATCGCGGCGGCTCGATCGGCTACGCATTGCCGGTCGCAATCGGTGCAGCGGTCGCGTGCCCGGATCGCAAAGTGATGGCGCTCGTCGGCGACGGCAGTGCCATGTACACGATCCAGGCGCTGTG
>CAZKZT010000245.1:3659-6173 GCA_964557265.1 uncultured Hyphomicrobium sp. | reverse complement strand
GCAGGCGGCTCGTCCCGCAACGGTCGCGATACCGCGGGCCGGCGCCCCGGCGTCAAGAGGTTCGGCGGCGAGCGCGTCGTTCCCGGCAACATCCTCTGCCGCCAGCGCGGCACGAAGTGGCATCCGGGCACCGGCGTCGGCATCGGCACCGACCACACGATCTACGCGATCGTCGAAGGCACCGTCTCGTTCGCGACCAAGCGCAACGAGCGCACCTATATTTCGGTGCTGCCCGACAAGGCCGAAGCGGCCGAGTAATCGGCGCGCCCGCGTTTCCACACGTCTCGCGAACCCACGTCACTCGAAGCGGCCCGGCGATGGCAACGACGCCCGTGCTTCACACCGAACGGCTGACACTTCGGCCGTTCCGCCTCGGTGACGCGCACCGCTTCGTCACGCTTGCGAGCGACCCCGCCGTCGCCCGCATGACGAGCGACATTCCACACCCGCTGCACGTCTGGCAGTGCCGCCGCTGGCTGCGGCAGGCACGCGGCGAGGTGCGCTTCGCGATCGAGCGCGATGACGAACTGATTGGCGGCGTCGGCTACTTCTGCCATCGCCCGCGCGTCGGCGAACTCGGCTTCTGGCTGGGCACACCCTACTGGGGAACGGGCTTCGCGACCGAGGCGGCGCGCACCGTCGTGCAGTACGCCTTCACCGCCGGCAACCTCGCCGCTCTCACGTCGGCCAACTTCGTCGACAATCCCGCCTCGGCCCGCATCCTGTCCAAACTCGGCTTCGTGACGAGCGGGCACATGCGCACGATCAGCGTCGCGCGCGGCTACGAGGTCGACGGCATCACCTGGATGCTCGACCGCGAGCTCGCCCGCACGCTCTACGAGCTGCCCGTGGGACCGGACCCCGAGACCGGCGGCTGGACGCGCTTCCTCGCCCGGATCGCGGGACGCTGAACTTACATCCCTTCTCCTCGTGGAGAACCGGAAGAAGGGATGGCGACGCGCGACACGCCCGCGCTTGATTTCGCCGTCCGCCCGTGGCCATGGTGTCAGGCAACCTGGGGATTCCCCGAGAGATGACGACAACACGGTCAGGGCTGTTCTCGAGATTCGCTGGCGCCATCACGCCGCAGCGTGAGACGCTGCGCCGTCAGCGCGCGCGCAACAAGCCCGTCGGCCGCCGCGCCGATCTCAAGCCGCGCCTGGTACTCGCCAGCGCCAGCCCGCGCCGTATGATGTTGCTGTCGCAGGTGGGCATCGAGCCCGACGCCCTGCGCCCTGCCTCGATCGACGAAACTCCGCGCAAAGGCGAGATGCCGCGCACGCTCGCAAGCCGCCTCGCCCGCGCCAAGGCCGAAGCCGCACGCGACCTGATCGCCAACGACACCGATCTCGCCGACAGCTACATCCTGGCGGCCGATACCGTGGTTGCGGTCGGCCGCCGTATCCTGGTCAAGCCGAAGGACATCGAGGAGGCGCTCGGCTGCCTCCAGCTTCTCTCCGGCCGCGCGCATCGCGTCCTGACCGGCCTCTGCCTGCTGACGCCTGACGACCGCATTCGCCTGAAGATCGTCGACACGCGCGTGCGCTTCCGCCGCCTGACCGCGGAGGACATCCAGAGCTATCTCGCCTCACGTGAATGGCGCGGCAAAGCGGGCGGCTATGCGATCCAGGGCCTCGCCGGCTGCTTCGTGCAGAAGCTGGTCGGCTCCTACACCAACGTCGTCGGCCTGCCGCTGACCGAGGTCACCGCGCTGCTGACGGGCGAGAACTATCCGCTCCACTTTAACTGGCTCAAAGCAGCCGACCGCGACATCGAATGAGCGACACTGCACCCAAGAGCCGCTGCCCGATCTGCAACGCACCGGCTGATGCCAAGCTCCGCCCCTTCTGTTCGAAGCGCTGCGCGGACATCGATCTCGCCCGCTGGATGTCGGGAACCTACGTCGTGCCCGGCGGCGGTGCCGATGCCGACGAGGACGGCGACGAGGTCGATGCCAACCGCGGCGAGCTGGAAGAGCCAACCCCCGGCCGGAAGCTCCACTGATGCTCAAGACCCGCATCATTCCCTGCCTCGACGTCAAGGACGGCCGCGTCGTCAAAGGCGTCAACTTCGTCGACCTGATCGACGCTGGTGATCCCGTCGAAGCCGCCGCCGCCTACGACACCGCGGGCGCCGACGAACTCTGCTTCCTCGACATCACCGCCAGCTCCGACAACCGCGAGACGATCTTCGACATCGTCGAGCGCACCGCCGAGCGTTGCTTCATGCCGCTGACGGTCGGAGGCGGCGTGCGCACCGTGGACGACATCCGCCGCCTGCTCACCGCCGGCGCCGACAAGGTGTCGATCAACACCGCCGCCGTGGACCGGCGCGCCTTCGTCGGCGAGGGCGCGGACAAATTCGGTGCGCAATGCATCGTCGTCGCGATCGATGCCAAGAAGGTGTCGGGCGCAGGCGAACCTGACCGCTGGGAGATCTTCACCCACGGCGGGCGCAAGCCGACCGGCATCGACGCGATCGAATATGCGCGTGAGGTGGTGGCGCTCGGCGCGG
>CAZKZT010000245.1:0-3649 GCA_964557265.1 uncultured Hyphomicrobium sp. | reverse complement strand
GACCTCGATGGACCGCGACGGCACCAAGGCCGGCTTCGACCTGCCCCTCACCCGCGCGATCGCGGACGCGGTGACCGTGCCTGTCATTGCATCAGGCGGCGTCGGCACGCTCGATCATCTGGTCGAGGGCGTGAAACAAGGCCACGCCAGCGCGGTTCTGGCCGCATCGATCTTCCACTTCGGCACGTACACGATCGGCGAAGCCAAGCGCCACATGGCCGCCGCCGGCATCAACGTCCGTCTGGACGCGCTTTAGCCTTTGCCGCGCCCTTGACCGCGCGGATCACCTGATAACGCCGGTCGAGCGCGACCACGATCGTTTCCGCAAACGCCGCCTCGAACCACGCCGTCGCGGTCCGAATGCGGCTCGGGATCACGACCTGCAGAATGCCGCCGGCGCCGAGATAGCGCGGCGCGTCGCGGATCAACTGCTCGAGAAAGGCGAAGCTCTCATCGACGCCATCATGGATCGGCGGATTGGAGAGAATTGCATCGTAGCGCGCACGTGGGGCCGCCGAGAGCCCATCGCCACAGATCAGCGTCGCGCCCGCCACGTTTTCCCGCGCCGCTGCTATTGCGACCGCGTCGGCGTCGACGCCATCGATCCGCGCATCGGGATAGCGCTCGCGGACCGCCGCCGCGATGACGCCCGTCCCGCACGCGAGATCGAGCACGGCCGCACCATCGCGCTTGACGCCAAGCTCCGGCAAATGATCGAGCAGCAGCGCCGTGCCATCGTCCAATCCACCGCCGGCAAACACGCCTGGATAGCCGATCCACGCGCGCGTTCTGCCGGCAAAGGCCAGCTCGCGCACCTCGCGCCATGCCGCGAGGGTGCCGCGCAGTCCCGCGATTTCCGCCCGCCGCGTGCCTGCCAGCACCCGCGCATGCCGCCGCGTATCGAGCGTCACCACACCGTCCGCTACCACCTCCAGCGCCTTCGCCGCTGACTTGACACCTTCGGCATTGGCGCCGAACAGCACGATCATGCCACCGGGCGCGACGATGCTCGCCGCGGCATCGAGCGCCATCGCCAGCGCGCGGCGATCCTTGCCGAGCCTCACGAACGCCGATGTCGCCGCGGTTGCGGCAGGCCACGCCTCGGCCACCGCAGCACCGTCAGCAAAGCGCCGCCAGGCCTGCGGTGCCGCGCCCTGCTGCTTCAGCGCCATGGCAAGCTGGCCCGACACCTCATCGATCACCAGCGGCGCCGCGCCCGCCGCGATCGCATCGAGGCAGCCGATGAGCACGGTCGTCGGCGCGTCGGCGGGGCGGCTCACGATGCACCTCGCAGCGTCTCGGCCGACACAGGCGCCGCCACCGGCAGGATGCGATCCGGCGCGGTGCACAGGTCGCTGATCAGGCACGCCTCGCATCGCGGACGTTGCGCCTTGCACACGTAGCGCCCATGCAGGATCAGCCAGTGGTGCGCGTGCTGCATGAACGCGGACGGGATGCGCTTGAGCAATCCTTCCTCCACCGCGAGCGGCGTTTTGCCCGGTGCAATCCCGAGCCGGTTCGAGATGCGGAACACATGCGTGTCGACCGCCATCGTCGGCTCGCCGAACGCGATGTTCAGGACCACGTTCGCCGTCTTGCGCCCGACGCCCGGCAGGCTTTCCAGCGCCTCGCGGTCATGCGGCACCTCGCCGCCGTAGCCCGCGATCAGCCGCTCCGAGAGCGCGATCACGTTCTTCGCCTTGTTGCGGAAGAGCCCGATCGTCTTGATGTACTCGCGCACGCGATCCTCACCCAGCGCCAGCATTTTCTGCGGCGTGTCCGCGGCCGCAAACAGCGCCCGCGTCGCCTTGTTGACACCCGCATCCGTCGCCTGCGCCGACAGCACCACCGCCACCAGAAGCGTAAACGCGTTCGTGTGTTCCAGCTCACCCTTCGGCTCGGGTTCCGCCGCCTCGAAGCGCCGGAAGATCTCCGCGACCGTCGCTGCGTCGACCTTGCCGCCACGGCGCACCGGGCCGGAACGGACCGTGGCCGCGTCCCGTTTCCCGCGGGGGGCAGCTCTGCCGGCCGATGACTTGGCGGCTGGGGCCATCGTGCAATAGTCTCCTGGATCAGCGGCGGTTCGAATGATGTCGATGGTGATGGACGAGAATCCCGGAACAAAGCAAGAGGGCGCGACGGGCGGCAACCCGCCGTTCCGCGCTGTGCTGGTCCCTCATCGTTCGCTTTCGCCGCGCGGCTTCCTCATCCTCATGTCATTCGTCGGCGCGGTCAGCTTCGTTGCCGGCATGAGCTTCCTCGCGATGGGCGCCTGGCCGGTGATGGGCTTTTTCGGCCTCGACGCGCTGGCGATCTATGTCGCTTTCAAGCTCAACTACCGCGCCGGGCGCCGCTGCGAAACCGTCGACATCACCCCCGCGGACTTGACCGTTATCCGCACCACGCCGGGCCGGCCCCAGCAACGGTTCTCGCTCAACCCCTACTGGGCCCGCGTCCACCTCGCCGAGCGTCCCGATGGCGCCAACCGGCTCTATCTGCGCTCGCATGGCAAGGCTTACCCGATCGGCGGCTTCCTGACCGACGACGAGCGCCGCGACCTCGCCGATGCCCTCGATAAAGCGCTCGCCGACGTCCGTACAGGCCCCTCGGCCCGAGAGGTCGGATTATGATCGACCACATCTCGATCGCCGTCAGGAACCTCGCACGAAGCGCCGCATTCTACGAGGCGGCACTTGCACCGTTGGAGCTGATACGGCTCATCGAGCGACCCAATCAAGTCGGCTTCGGCAAGCGGTACCCGGAACTCTGGCTCTATGCGCGTTCTGACATGCCGGACATTCCGGCAAATGTCGGCGCTCATGCCGCATTCAGGGCCCCGAGCCCCGACGCCGTCAGCGCCTTCCATGCCGCCGCACTCGCGGCCGGCGGCACCTGTGACGGCCCTCCAGGCCCTCGCCAGGCCGCCATGACCACCTATTTCGGCGCTTTCGTCCGCGACGTCGACGGCAACCGCATCGAGGCAGTACACTTTCCTCGCCCAGTGGCTTAATCGGCCACACGAATCCCGCCAATTCACACGCGGGCGCCATGTGACGCCCAGCCTGCGTTGCATTGCCAAAAGCCCCGTGCAATCAGGGTATGTGCTTCCGCGAACGGCGAATCGGCCGCTCCGGAGCCCGACGACACGGGGGTGGGAGAGACGGCATGACCAGCGCGGCAGCGAGGCTTGAGCAGGGGCAGATCTTCATCGGCCAGAGCAACCCGGATCAGGGCGGCGGGCCGGAATGCCTCGAACTCAAGCTCGCCAACCGGCACGGCCTCGTCACCGGCGCCACCGGCACCGGCAAGACGGTGACGCTGCAGGTGCTCGCCGAGGGCTTTTCCGCCGCCGGTGTGCCGGTGTTCGCCGCCGACATCAAAGGCGATCTCTCCGGCATCTCGGCCAAGGGCGAGCCCAAGGATTTCCTCCTCAAGCGCGCCGAGGAGATCGGTCTCGAGGATTACGAGAACCACGCCACGCCGGTCGTCTTCTGGGACATCTTCGGCGAGCAGGGCCATCCGGTCCGCACCACCGTGCAGGACATGGGGCCGCTGCTGCTCTCGCGCCTGATGGAGCTCAACGAGGTCCAGGAGGGCGTCCTCAACATCATGTTCCGCGTCGCGCAGGACGAGAACATGCCGCTGCTCG
>CAZKZT010000244.1:1046-6176 GCA_964557265.1 uncultured Hyphomicrobium sp. | reverse complement strand
GGCCAAAGCTCGCGCGGATCGACGTAATCGTACTCGATCGCGTAGCCTGGGCGCCGAATCTCGACACGCTCCAGTCCTGGGATCGTGCGCAGGAAGGCGTCCTGGATCTCCGGTGGGAGCGATGTGGAGACGCCATTGGGATAGACGGTATCGTCGTCCAGGCCTTCCGGCTCCAGGAAGATCTGGTGGCCAGCGCGGTCGGCGAACCGCACGACCTTATCCTCGATGGAGGGACAGTAGCGCGGACCGACGCTCTGGATCGCGCCGGAATACATCGGCGCGCGCGCAAGATTGGCGCGGATGATGTCGTGGGTGCGCTCGGTCGTCATTGTGACACCGCACGCGATCTGCGGGCGGGTGATCCGCTCGGTCAGGAAGGAGAACGGTACCGGATCATCGTCGCCCGGCTGCATGTCGAGACTGGCCCAGTCGATCGACGGCCCGGCCAGGCGCGCGGGCGTGCCGGTCTTGAGCCGGCCGAGGGTGAGGCCCAGCGAAGCGAAGCGCTCGGCAAGCTTCACCGCTGGAGGGGCACCAAAGCGGCCAGCGGAGATGCGCGTCTCGCCCATATGAATGAGGCCGCGCAGGAAGGTGCCGGTGGTGATAACGACAGCGCCCGACGTCAAGGCCCGGCCGTCAGCCAGGACGACGCCGGTGACGCGGTCGTCCGCCACCTGGAGGTCGTCGACGCCGCCCTCGATGATCGTCAGACCCGGTGTCGCGGCGATCGCCGCCTGCATGGCCTCGCGGTAGAGCTTGCGGTCGGCCTGGGCGCGGGGACCCTGGACCGCAGGACCCTTGGAGCGGTTCAGCAAGCGGAACTGGATGCCGGCTTCATCGGCCACGCGGCCCATGAGGCCGTCCATGGCATCGACTTCCCGGACGAGGTGGCCCTTTCCCAGGCCACCGATGGCCGGATTGCAGGACATCTCCCCGATGGTCGCTGCGCTATGGGTAACGAGGGCAGTGCGCGCGCCGAGCCGGGCTGCCGCGGCTGCGGCCTCTACGCCGGCATGGCCGCCGCCAACGACAACCACATCGTAGCTCGTCTCGGTCATGATCCGTGCCGCTCGAAATACCTGATTTGCTGAGTGGCCAGAGCCATACGGCAATCCGGGCCCGGGGTCAAAAGGAGGCGTGGACTATGCCCCAACGGGCCGCGTGCCAATGTCCGTTTGCAGCCGGATCAGATAGCCGTCCGGGTCCTGGACGATGAACTGGCGGCACCCAAGCTCGATATCGTTCCGGCGATACCAGGCCTCTTCCAGCGGAAGGAAAATCTCAATGCCTGCGTTGAGGACCTTTGCATGGAGGGTGCCGACGTCCTCAACGTGAACCTGAAAGTTGATCCCTCTCCCATAGGGCTGCTCGAACGGCGCCTCCGCGAGCATTCGTGCGCCAGGCGCGTATTCTTCCAGCATGAGCTCCGCGCCGTTGCGATCCAGGTAGGCGAACCGGTCTTCCGGCCGGGCATAGAGAATGCCGAAGCCCAGGAGATCGACGTAGAAGGCGAGGCTGCGATCGAGGTCGCTGCAATGGAGTTCTGGAACGAGAAGCGGGCGCATGGTCGCTGGCCCCATGGCGGAGCGTTTCACGTGAAACATTCGTTAGGACGTCTGTCGAAAATCTTACTTTCCGATGCAGAAGCGGGCAAAAACCTGATCGAGCACATCCTCGGGGTCTATCCGTCCGACGATGCGGCCGAGGGCGTCGGCGGCGAGGCGGAGTTGTTCGGCGGCGAGCTCAGGGCTCGATTGCGAGGTGGCGAGCGCGTCCTTCAATGCAGCGAGGCAGGCTTCGAGCTGTTGACGATGACGTGCCTGGGTCATCACGATCGCGTCGCCGCTGTTGGCAGCCGTTGCGGCCGTTTTACTGAGCGCAGCAATCAGTTCGGGTATGCCCTGCCCGTTTTGGGCTGATATGGCGTGGTCGGCGATCGGTGCTGATGAGGCGGCCAGCAGGTCGATCTTGTTGAGGACGCGCAGTATCTGCGCGTTGCGGCCCGCGAGGTCAGGCGGGACCTCCATCACCGGCGCCGTGGCGTCGACGATCCAGAGGACGAGATCGGCGTCTTCCGCGCGACTCTTTGTGCGTCGGATGCCTTCTTGCTCGACCGATCCAGCGGCATCTCTCAATCCCGCCGTATCCGCGACGATGGCCATGTAGCCGCCGAGATCGAGGCGAACTTCCAGGATATCCCGGGTCGTGCCCGGCTCGTCGGACACGATGGCGATGTCTCTGCGAGCCAGCGCGTTCAGCAGGCTGGATTTGCCGACGTTGGGTGGCCCGGCTAGGACGATCTGGAAGCCATCTCGTACGATCTCGCCGCGATGGCCGGCCTCGAGATGGTCGCTGATCCCGGCGGCGAGCTTTCTGGCCGCGTCGATGCCGCGCGCGGCGGCGGCAGCCTCCACGTCGGGTTCATCGGAGAAGTCGATAGCCGCCTCGAGGAGGCCGCGTGCCTCGATGATCGTCTCCCGCCACCCATCATAAAGCCGCGCGAGTTCGCCGGAGGACTGGCGTAGCGCCTGGCGCCGCTGGGCGTCAGTCTCGGCATCGATCAGGTCGGCGAGCCCTTCGGCTGCCGTGAGATCGAGTTTGCCGTTGTCGAAGGCACGCCGGGCGAACTCGCCAGCCCGTGCGGGGCGGCACCCTGGAACCGCGGCGAGCGCTGCAAACGCCGCCGCCAGGACCGCCCGCCCGCCGTGGACTTGCAGCTCGCAGCTGTCTTCGCCGGTCTCGCTTTTGGGGCCGGGAAACCAGAGCACCAAGGCGTGATCGAACTCTTCGCCCGTATCGGGGTGGCGCAATTTGCGAAAAGCGGCAAAGCGCGGTTTCGGCAGCGGCGGTGCGATCCGCTCCAGAACCTGCCCGGCGGCGGGCCCGGAAACGCGGATCACGGCAACGGCGGTACGGCCAGCGCCGCTGGACACGGCGAAGATCGTATCCCCTGGCGCGTCGCCTTCAGATGGTGCTGTTGCCATTGTATGCCGTGGCTACCGCCGCGCCTCCTTTATGAGTTCGGCGAGGCCGCGCTGTTGCCGCCCCTGTGAGTCGAAGTTTTCCGGCGCGAGCCACGTCTCGTAAGCCCGCTTCAGGGCCGGCCATTCGGTGTCGATGATCGAGAACCATGCCGTGTCGCGGTTGCGACCCTTGTAGGTGACAGCCTGGCGGAATGTGCCTTCGTATGTAAATCCCAGTCGCTCCGCGGCGCGGCGCGAGGGGTGATTGAGGCTGTCGCACTTCCATTCGTAGCGCCGGTAGCCGAGCTCGTCGAAGACGCGCTTCATCATCAGGAACATCACTTCGGTCGCGATGGCCGTTCGCTTGAGGCGTTCCGAGTAGTTGATGTTGCCGACTTCAATGGCGCCCATGTTGGCATCGATGCGCATGAAGCTCGCGAAGCCGACCGCCCGGCCCGTGGCATGATCGATGATCGTATGCGCAAGCGGGTCGGTTGTCTTCGCCTGGGCCTCGAGGTAAGTGCGCAACGCGTCGCGGCTCGCCGGCAGGTCAACGAACAGATACGTCCAGCTTTTGCCGGTCGGATCGGCCTGGAATGCGTCCCACAAGTCATCGGTATGAGCGGCCGGATCGAGCGGGATGACATCGCAGCGGGCGCCCTGCATCGGCGTGCGCGGCGGCAGTGCGCGGGGCGTCCAGCCGGGAAGCGGTGCGCCGATCGGCTGGTCGTGGGCATTCCGGCCCGGCGAGGGGTTCTCGTGGAGAATAGGCTGCATGGTTGTGCGAGCTTCTGTTGGGGCTGCGATGAGAAAGGTCTAGCTGCGATTCTTGCGTTCGCGGATTTCGGCGAACACTTCCCAGTCCTTCTTGTCTTTCATACCAAGCCGTTCGCGCACTTCGGGCGACGACGGGCGCAGGAACGGATTGGTCTCGAGTTCGATGTCGACCCGGGTCGGCTGGGTGAGCTCGTCGCGCGCACGCGCTGCGATGACCTGAGCTGTGCGCGCGACCAGCGCCGCGTTGCCCGGCTCGATGCCCAAAGCGAACTTCGCGTTGGCGACAGTGTATTCGTGACCGCAATAGATCTCAGTATCAGCCGGCAGCTTGGCGATCTTCTGCAGCGAGTTCCACATCATCTGCGGATCGCCTTCGATGATGCGGCCGCATCCCATCACGAAGAGTGTGTCGCCCACGAACGCCATCTTCTGGTCCGGTATCACCAGGCTGATGTGACCGGCAGTATGGCCGGGCGTGTCGAGCACGTCGATACGGTGAGGGCCGAATGTGAAGCTGTCGCCCTCGGCAACGACTTCGTCCAGCCCCTGGATCTGGCTGGCTTCTGCCTTCGGTCCGATGACGCGGCATCCGGTCTCGGATTTCAGCTCGGCGATGCCATCCGTGTGATCGGCGTGATGATGCGTGACGAGGATGTGCGTGAGCTTCCATCCCTTGGCGGCGAGCTCACGCCGAATGGCCGCGGCGTCGGGGGCATCGATGGTCGCCGTGAGGCCGGTGTCTGCGTCGTGGATGAGGACCGCGAAGTTATCGCTTCGAGCGATGAATTGATGGACGTCCAGCCGGCTCATATGATTCTCCCGCTCGCATCTTGTGGCGTGACCTGCGCAGCAGCTCTGGCTGCGCGCCTCGATTTGAAGTATCGCACGTCAGCTCGCATTGCCAGTGGTGTGCGGGCGATCCAGACTCCAGGTGCCCTTCAGGTAGCGACCCATGGCGACGGAACAGCGAACCCGGCTCGTGGTCTGCGCTGATGACTACGCGCTGACGCCAGGTGTCAGCCGCGCGATCCGCGAGCTCATCGCGGATGGCCGGATATCGGCAACCAGTGTCATGACCGTGTGTCCATACTGGCCGGATGAAGCACCTGCACT
Source organism: uncultured Hyphomicrobium sp. (assembly GCA_964557265.1). Classification (GTDB taxonomy): domain Bacteria; phylum Pseudomonadota; class Alphaproteobacteria; order Rhizobiales; family Hyphomicrobiaceae. The sequence continues at coordinate 1,323 of CAZKZT010000244.1, read as the reverse complement.
TGCCGCGGTGGCAGGCGCTGCGGACATCGGCCTCCATCTCACGCTGACGGATCAGGAGCCGCTCGGCGCCATGCCGACGCTGGCACCGCAGGGGCGCTTGCCTGCGATCGGGGCGATGATCCGGGCGAGTGTTCTCGGCGGTCTGCCGGTGGCCGAGATCGAAGCCGAGATTGAGCGCCAACTCGAGCGTTTCGTGCAGGTCTGGCGTCGGCCGCCATCGCACGTTGATGGCCATCATCACGTCCATCAATTGCCGGGTGTGCGCGGCGCGCTGCTG
>CAZKZT010000244.1:0-1036 GCA_964557265.1 uncultured Hyphomicrobium sp. | reverse complement strand
GTCCTGAGGGGGCAACGGTTCGGCCAGCCTTATCTGCGTTCATGCCGCGAGCCGGTGTCGCGCATCTTACGGCGCGGGGTAGCGCCGTCGAAAGCGCTGGTGATTTCGACCCTTGGTCTCGGCCTCGCCAGCGCGGCGGCGGAGCAAGGACTCGATGTGAATGATGGCTTCAGTGGGGTCTACGATCTGAGCGCGGGCGGTGCGCCGATCGAGGCGCTGTTTGCGCGCTTCGTCCGCAATCTCGGGCCACGGCCGCTTGCGATGTGCCATCCGGGGTATTCGGATCAGACGCTCGCTGGTCTCGACAGCATGACCTCGCAGCGCGATATCGAGCGGGCATTTCTTGCCGGTCCGGAATGGCGTCGGGTGCTCGAGGCCGCTCGAGTCGTCGTGGCGCCTATGGGCGCGAGGCGGGAATCGTTGGGCTGAGATCCTCAGTGCCGCCGGAGCCGTTTTTTGGCCTCCTTGTTGGCATGCATCATGCTTAAACGGAGGCGGCTGAATAAAGCCAATGAATTGAACGACGATCCCCTATTCGATCTCATTTTGGATCGAAAGTATCACGGTTGTTTACCAATTTTTACTTGACGTGAAGATAAAGTGTCGCACATTATCCACAATGTTCTGCGAAAGGTGAAGGCCTCAGCGGGACGTCGATGGCCAGCGTTGGACCGGGGTCAGTGGTCCGGCGAGGCAGAGCGAGGTCGGCGACATGAGTATCGAACGACTGCATCGCGCCGCTTTGGCGGCAGGGTTTTCGATGGCGGCTCCGGACGACGAGCCGGACGCCGGTCATGAGCCTCTGGCGCGTCGTGTGGATGTGCCGGCGTCGGCCAATCTTCCGGCCGTGATCACCCCCGCCTCTCGTATCGATCTGCGCGGCCTTGAGCTGCTGGCGCCTCTGGTGGCGCTCGGTACGCGCCTGCGCGGTCGCGTGACGGCTTAAGAGAAGCCCTACATCACGATCGGAACGGTAACGCTCGCGGTTACGTCGCGTGCGTCGGCGGGCGCTTGAGTGGTGGCGCGTGCGGCATCG
>CAZKZT010000243.1:0-6242 GCA_964557265.1 uncultured Hyphomicrobium sp. | reverse complement strand
CGTGTAGACCGCGAAATGCTTCTTCATGAGCTGGAAGACCGAGCGCGGGTGCTCGAGCGTCATGTCGCGCACGGCATAGCCGTCCGCACCGATCTCGTATTCCCAGGAGCTGCGGTCGTACGTTGCCTTCGATTCGTCGTAGCCGGAGAAGAAACCTTCGTTGAAGGCGTAGCCTTCCTTCACCAGATAGGACGCGTTCGTGTAGTGGCGGACGTACTCCTTGTGGATCTTGTCGTTGCTGAGGAGGTAGTGCACGACGCCCGAAAGGAAGGCGACGTCGCTCCCCGGCCGGATCGGCGCATAGTGATCGGCAACAGCCGCCGACCGCGTGAAGCGCGGATCGACCACCATGAGCTTGGCGCCACGCTCGGCTTTCGCCTCGGTGACCCACTTGAATCCGCAGGGGTGAGCTTCGGCGGCGTTGCCGCCCATAATCAGGACGAGATCCGTGTTACGGATATCCGTCCAACTGTTGGTCATCGCACCACGGCCGAATGTCGGGCCCAGACTGGACACCGTTGGACCGTGTCAGATCCTTGCTTGGTTTTCGATCTGCAGCAGACCGAGGCCGCGCGCGACCTTGTAGGTTATCCAGCCGGTCTCATTGGTGACCGAGCTGCCGGAGAGGAAGGCCGTCGTCGTCCAGCGATTGACGGTGGTGCCGGCCGCGTTCTTCTCGACGAAGTTCGCGTCGCGGTCTTCCTTCATCAGCTTCGCGATGCGCTCCATCGCGAATTCCCAGGTCACCGGCTCGAACTTGGCCGTACCCGGCTTGCGATACATCGGCGTCTTCACGCGTGTCGCGGAGTGGATGTAGTCGATCGCGGCCGCGCCCTTCGGGCACAGCGTTCCGCGGTTCACCGGATGATCGGCATCACCCTCGATGTGAACGACCTGCAGTTTGCCCTTGCTGTCCTTGTTGGGTGCGGCATAGACCATCATTCCGCAGGCCACTGCGCAATATGGACACGTTGTGCGCGCTTCCTTGGTTTGCACGAGCCTGAACGGCTTTACGTGGGCCGAGACTTGCGCCTCCGCCTCCGCAAATCCGAACGAGGCGATCGCTGTTCCTGCCGCGCCGGCGCCCGCCAGCTGCAAGAACTTTCGCCTGGAGACCTCGATGTTCATGGGTCGGCCACCTCCTTGTAGGTATTCTTATTTACCTTCTAAGGAGAAGACCGCAGCCCAACACCCCCATCAAGGTGGTTCTCTCAATGCTGCAATTGCAAATACCAATCGTTCAATCGTCAGAGACGTCATCCAAAGTGGGCTCGGGCTCATAAGTGAAGCCGCGGCGTGCTTCTGCGAGCAGAACCGCCATCGCCGGCTGAAGCGGGAATTGCTTTGAAACAACCAGCCCTATCGAGCTGACGACCTCCGGTTCCACCAACGGGATGGCCCGCAGCGCGCCTGACAGATCGATCGCATCGCGAACAAGACTCGAAATCACGCTTGTCCAGCGCCCGGTGCGAACATGCGTCGTCAGGGCCAGGATCGAATCGGTTTCGATGGCTGGTCGAACCTGGATGCCCCTGTGCCTCAAGGCATCATCGATGATCCGCCGTTGTTGCAGTGTCGGTGCGAAAAGGCAGAGCGGAACCTCGGCGAGATCGGCCCACGCGACGCTGTCGCGCATGCTGAAGCGGCTTCCGGCGGTCGTGAGCAGCAGATAGTGCTCTTCGTAGAGAGGTATCTCGTCGAACTCATCGCTTGGCACATCGCCGAGATAACGAACGCCGGCGTCGATCTCGCGTGCGTTCAGCAGTGCGGCGATCTCGTCGAAGGTTCGCGTCAGCAGTGTGAAGCGAACCGTGGGATTGTGAAGTTGGAAAGGCGCGGTGAGCGAAGCGATCAGCGGCATCGCGGCAGGCATCGCGGCGAGGCGCAACTGCGCGCCGTGTCCTCGCTGCATGCCGAGGATTTCCTGGCGCATGGCCTGCGCATCGCCCACCAGTCGCCGCGCCCACACCAGGACACGCTCGCCCTCCGGCGTGAAACCGAGGAAGCGTGACGAGCGCCTCACGAGCGGGACGTTCAACTGTTCTTCGAGCTGCTGAATGCCTTGAGAGAGCGTCGGCTGCGCGACACCACAGCTTTCGGCGGCGCGACCGAAATGCTTCTCGCGCGCAAGCGCGATCATGAATTCGAGTTTCTCGAGCATCTGCCCCTCCTAACCTAAGCGGGGTCGTCGCGTCGGGACGCGAGTTAAGGCGCAATTTGATCCGTCGCGCAATAGAACTGCGATGCCGTGGCAGGATCGAAGGGGGCGTCCGGATTTGGCCGCCCACAGCGATCCTGATGATGCCGCCTCTCGAGATGGTGAAGAGGTTCGAATGCGCGTCTCGCGCGGCCTCGAGCGGCTGTCCGCATCAGCGGCGCGATCGGCGGTTCTTTCCAGGCGCGGAAGCTCTTAGGTGACATGACTGTCGAGCGTGAAAAGAAGTTTAACGCAATGATCCAGCGTTATTATTCTGCTTGCCTTGGCAGTCGCTCCAGTCAGGAGCCCGGGACGGCGGCGCTGGCGCGGGGGTGCCTTGCATCCTGACCGCCGCTGGTCGTCACGCGGTCGCTCTTCGCCCACGCAGCTTCGTCTGCGCGGGGCCGCATCACCGGCGGCGGCAGTTTGCGAAATATGTTGACTGCAATCCGCAAGATTGGCTGATGAGGTTTCCATTCGCGAACATCGGGAAGGTCAATGCCCAGATCCGTCAGCCGCTTTGAAACCGAGCGCGCGTCGCGCTACCTGCAGGCGATGTGCAAGCATTTCGCACATAAGGTTGAGGTGAACTACGACGAGAAGCAGGGCACGGCGACGATGCCTTACGGCCATCTTGAGATGGTCGTGCGTGATGGCGTTCTACACTTCGCGGTGGAAGCGGAGAATGGAGAGTTGCTCGATCGGATGAAGCATGTCGTCGACGCGCATATTGTGCGCTTCGCCTTTCGCGAGGAGATCACGGGCCTCGAGTGGTCGGACGCCTGAGCCGCGGCGTCGAGTCCGAGTCAGCGCAGACCGCTTGGCGAATGCGCGCCGGCGCGTCCTTCAAGCGGCGCTATCCGTCACGGCTGCTGCGGGCGCGATCGTCGCGGCAGACTGGTGACGCGCGATGAGGTCACGCGAATAGGCAATGACCGCACGGATCTTATCCAGGTCGCGGGACTCCGCGGATCCCGGCTCGATCTTCCGGCCGTTGACATAGTGGCCGTTGTGGGCGGCCGCATCGGCTTGCGTGACCAGCCACAAAAGGTCGCCAGCCGAGCGCTCGAGAGAGCGGGCACCCGGCAGGATCGGCACCAGCAGTGGCATCAGGTATTTCCAGCCGAGGATCTGGAGCGGATGGCGTTCGCGCGCGATGTCCGTGCCAGGCACCACGCTCGGATTGAAGGCGAACGTCGAGAAGCGCTGCTCGCTCGCCGCGAGATGGCGGGCCGTCATCAGATTGAGCAACTTGGACGCGCTGTAGCGCGCCTCTCCGCGTTCGACGCCTTCGGGCGCGTGCATCTGAGCACGCATACCGTCGGCAAGTTCGTCGAGTGGTTGCCAGATCGCGCGCCGGATACCGATCAGACAGAACGCCTCGGGGTCGTGCACTTCGCTCGAGGTGAAGACGATGCGGCCGCCCGTGCGCATCAGCGGCGCCAAGCCTTCCGCCAGCATGAAGTGCGCGAGATGATTGACCGCGAATGAGAGCTCGAATCCGTCGGGAGACGTGCGGTCGCCCTCGACCGCCTGGATACCGGCATTGAGGGCAAGGCTGTCGATCTCGCGCCCGTCGAGCTGCTTGCGAACCTCATCGATGGCGGAGGCGACCGACGCCAGACGCGACAGATCCGCGTTGACGACGGTGATACGGCCTGCGGCGGCGGGCTGCGCCATAAGAGCAGAAAGTTGCGGTGACGGGCGTGCGATGAGGATGATCCGCCAATCGGGTGATCCTGCCAGCAGGCGCTCGACCATGCGCCGGCCGAATCCTCTCGTCCCTCCTGTCATGACCAGGACACGGCCATTGCTCGTCATGCGTGCCTCCGGATGGGGCGCCAATTCTGCTGCGACAATGCTGAATGCCAACTCGGTTCGTCCGCGGATTATGCGGCGATAGCCAGGGTTTCGAGATGGCGGCTCAGTCCATCTTGCCACAAGGTCAGAGGATGCACACGAGGTATGCGCAACATTCCTGGGCGATCATTCCATTGCCAGGATCATGTTGCGGACGACGGGATAGATTTCCTTTTCCCACCGCTTGCCGTTGAAGACGCCATAGTGGCCGACGTTGGCCTGCAGGTGGTGGCGCTTCAGATGCGGCCGCAGTGAGCTGCACAGGTCGTGGGCGACCGAGGTCTGGCCGAGTGCGCAGATGTCGTCGCGGCCGCCTTCGACGGTGAGCAGCGCGGTCTTCCGGATGGCCGAAGGATTGACCTTCTTGCCGCGATGCGTGAACTGGCCCTGGGCCAGCTCCGCCTTCTGAAAGACCCGGTCGATGGTCTCCATGTAAAATTCTTCCGTGAGGTCGAGGACGGCAAAATATTCGTCGTAGAAATCCTTGATCCTTGCCGCTTCCTTTTCCTCGCCAGCGGCGAGATGGGCGTAGAGCTTGCGATGGGCCGCCGTATGCCGCGGCATGTTCATCGCCATGAAGGCCGTGAGCTGGATGAAGCCCGGATAGACGCGGCGTCCACCGCCCGCATAGCGGCGCGGAACGGTATGAATCACCGAGTTTTCGAACCACGAGAGCGATTTGGCGACCGCAAGTTCGTTCACTTCGGTCGGGCTTTCGCGCGGATCGATCGGGCCGGCCATGAGCGTCATCGAGATCGGCGTCGCCGGATGGTTCTGCTCCGACATGATCGCGACCGCAGCGAGCGTTTGCACGCACGGTTGACATACGGCGAGCGCGTGACCGCGCGGTCCGATGACCTCGAAGAATTTGATCAGGTAGTCGATGTAGTCATCGACGCCGAACGTGCCCGCGTCGGTCGGCACGTCGCGGGCATTGGTCCAGTCCGTGATGTAGACGTCATGGTCGGAGAGCATCGTGCGCACGGTGCCGGCAAGCAGCGTCGAGAAGTGGCCGGAGAGCGGCGCCACGATCAGGATGCGAGGCTGCGGTGTGTCGACGTCCTTGGCGAAGTGCAACAGTTTGCCGAACGGCAGATCCAGCGCGATCTCTTCGGTGACCGGCACGTCACGATTGCCCACGCGGGCAGCCGAGATGCCGAACGAAGGCCGCGTATGCGTGAGCTCAAACCGCGAGAGCATCGCCAGCGCGGCCATCATATGGTTGCCGACCGGCGCAGGTGGGCGCAGCCCCGTGCCGAACGTGCCCATGGCCCAACGGGCGCTCGTGCGGAACATCGCCGCGAGGTCATCCTGCAGCTGGTAGGCCTGATAGAGCATAGGTTCTCCTAGCCGTGCGGGCTTGCGCAGTGCACCAAAGCTAGTGCAGTCTATTGTGCGGCGCGAGAGAAAAAATTGTGCGGCGCGTTAAGCATATCGGAGCTGTCGGGAAATATGGCGCAGGCGCGACTGACGATTTCGTCGAAGAACTATTCGTCCTGGTCGCTGCGCGGCTGGCTGCTGTGCCGGATGGCGGGGTTGGAGCTGAGCGAGGAGCGGGTCGACATCGACGCTCCGGAGAACCGCCAGGAGCTGCTTCTGCTGTCGCCGTCGGTTCTTGTGCCGCGCCTGGTTCACGACGGGGTCACGGTGTGGGACACACTTGCCATTGCCGAATACGTCAATGAGATTGCACCGGCTGCCGGGCTGCTGCCGTCCGATCGCATCGCGCGGGCGCACTGCCGGTCGGTATCGGGTGAAATGCACTCGGGGTTTCACAATCTGCGTTCGGCGCTGCCGATGAATCTCAAAACGCAGCACAAAAAGTTCAAGATCTTCTCCGGCGCGCGCCCCGACGTCGAGCGCGTCCGCACGATCTGGAACGAATGCCTGGAGACCTACGGCGGGCCGTATCTGTTCGGCGCCTCGCCAACGGTGGCGGACGCCATGTACGCACCGGTCTGCACGCGCTTCCGCACCTATGCGGTGGAGCTCGATGCATTGTCGCAGGCTTATTGCGAGACGATTTTCGCGTGGCCGTTGATGCGGGAGTGGACCGAAGGCGCCCTCGCCGAGCCCGACGAGATCATCGAGCTCGAAGTGGAATTCTAGGGTTCTAGCCGCCAGCTTTCCGCCCTCGGATGTCGCGCCAGTATTCGTCCGCGACATCAGTGTCGATCACGACGGG
>CAZKZT010000242.1:0-6245 GCA_964557265.1 uncultured Hyphomicrobium sp. | reverse complement strand
GGCATTGCATGCCTTTGGGGGCCCGCGCACGGTGGCGCCAACGAAGCGGCCCTGAAGATGCTCGAGGAGATCGGGCACGTCAGGAACATCCCCGACTTCATCAAGCGCGTGAAGGACAAGAACGAGGGCGTGCGCCTGATGGGCTTCGGCCATCGCGTGTATAAGAACTACGATCCGCGCGCGAAGGTGATGCAGGAGACCTGCCACGAAGTTCTTGCGAAGCTCGGCATCAAGGACGACCTCCTCGACGTCGCCATGGAGCTCGAGCGCATCGCGCTGCACGACGACTACTTCATCGAGAAGAAGCTCTACCCGAACGTCGACTTCTACTCAGGCATCGTGCTGCGGGCGATCGGTTTCCCGGTCTCGATGTTCACGCCGCTGTTCGCCGTCTCGCGCACGGTCGGCTGGATCGCGCAGTGGAAGGAAATGATCGAGGATCCGCAGCAGAAGATCGGCCGTCCGCGTCAGCTCTATGTCGGCCCGACGCAGCGCGACTACATCGCCACCGAGAAGCGCTGATCACAAGCGCTGTTCCGCAAAATCAAGGCCATCGACCTCACGGTCGGTGGCTTTTTTGTTTACTCGATTCAACGCTGCGCCGACGCACGATCCGCGTGGGCGAGCACACGCACGGCGGCGGCAATCGCCGGCGGCGTCCCCGTCGATACGGCGGCAGGAATACGCGCGAGCGCTTCGAGCTGTGCCGCGCGCTCGGGCGTATCTGAAAGCAATGCCTCCAGCGCTGACGCAAGCTGTGCCGGCACGCACGACTCCTGCATCAATTCAGGGAACGCGCGTTCGTCCAGCACAAGATTGGCAAGCGCGAAGTGTGGCGGCTTGACGAGATCGCGGAACACCAGCGCCAGCCGATCGACCTTGTAAGACACGATCATCGGGCATCCCGCGAGCGCCAGCTCGAGCGTCGCAGTACCTGATGCGGCGAGCGCCGCGCGCGCGAGCTTGAAGGCACGGAACTTGTCGACCTCATCCTCGATCAGGTGGACCGGGAACGGCGGCAGGTTCCTGACGCGCTCGGCAATGAAATCACGGGTGCTTTCGACCACCGGCAGAATGATCTCCAGGCGGTGCCCGCGCGCGTGCAACTCCCACAGCGTCGCCGAGAATGGCGCCCACAGGCGGCTGATCACGCTGCGGCGGCTTCCGGGGAGAACGAGCAGCGGCTTGCGGTTGGGTGCAAGTTTGAGCTTGCGTGCGAGCGGCTCAGGATCAAGCGCGGCGATCCATGGCCGCCGCTCCGCGAGGGGATGACCGACATAGGTGCACGGCGGTCCACCGAGCCGCGCGTGCACGGCAGGCTCGAACGGCAACAGCGCCAGAACTTCGTCGACATAAGCGCGCATCTTGCGTGCGCGGCCCGGACGCCAGGCCCACACGCTCGGCGAAACATAGTCGACGATCGGTAGCGCCGGCTGTGCGCGGCGAATCCGTCTCGCGACACGATGCGTGAATTCCGGCGCGTCGATGATCACGACGGCGTCGGCTTCAGCAGCGAGGGCTGCACGCGCCGCCTCGTTGATCTTGCGGACGAGATGCGGCAGTTGCGCGAGAATCGCCGCTGGCCCCATCACCGCAATCTCGCTCATCGGAAAGACGGACGCGAGACCGGCCGCGGTCATCTTCGGCCCGCCTATCCCTGAGAACGTCACGCCGCCCGGCCGCAAGGCGTTGAGCGCCGCCATCAACCGCGCGCCGAGCGCATCGCCCGAATGCTCGCCAGCGATGACGAACAATCGCAGGGGGCGTTGTGTCGGTGAGCTCATGCGCAGCCTCCGCCATTGGCCACCAGCGCAAAGAGACCGCGACGGCCCGTATACTCCTTGATCAGTGGCACGAGCGGCGAATTCATGTCGGCTGCAACAATGGCCACCCCCGCAAGGCCGGCCGTGGCGACCGCTTCAAGCGTACGCTCGATTTCAGCGCCATCGGTGCCGATATCCTCGAGCGCCGCCACGACGAGCACGCCGATGCGCCGCTTGAAAACGCGCAAACCCCAATGGCTGCTGCGGCCGAGGCTGCCAAGCAGGCGCTGAACACCAGTTCCCGCATCGACGCCCTGCACGTGCTCGCCGACGACGACCACGGCACGCCCCGCGTTGTGGGCTGCCATGACTGCCAGAGCTTCGACACCGATTGCGATGTCCTCACGTTCTTGCGTCTTGGCGCGGTGCCAGCCGAGCGGCTGAAAAAACAGCGGAGCGGCGGCGCCGGACGATCGCGCCACAGCGGGCGCGGCCGCATCATCGATGCCAGCGACGAACAGACCGCGCGCATCGGCCATTGTGATCATCTGGTCGCGCTCGAGCACCAGCGAACGGCCAGCCGCCACCACGATCCCCGCGAGCCCGCAGGCGTGCGCGTGCTCGACGGTGCGTGGTCCAATCGCCGGCAAATCGACGCGCAGTTCCTGTCCGGGCTTCGGCAGCTTGACGAGCACGGCACCGGCAAGCTCTCGCCCGTCCGTAGCGCCGTGGGTGTGCGCCTCGGTCCGCCTCCTGCGGATCTCGTCGAGCATCGCGTCCGTGCCGCGCACCCCCTCGACGGCGACAATCCGATCCTCGGTGGCAACCGCGCCCTGGCCGATGTCGAACGCACCGAGCGCGCGCAACAATTCCGATGCTCGCGCGATCGCCCGCGTGTGCGCGGGGCTCGGCGCGACACGGCCGAACGCGCCCGCTCTCGCCAGCAGGTGCGGCGCCACCTGATCGACGCCGACAATCTCGAAACCTTCGCCCTCGAAGAATCGGACGACCCGTCGCAACACGCTGTCGTCGCCACCGCGCGTCAACCGCAGCACGGTGCGGATCGCGCGGAAGAAGCCGTAGTCGACGCGAACCCTGAGCAGATTGGGACGGTGCAGCGCGCCCGCGATCACAAGCTGCCGGCAGCCTGCGCGCCTGAGACTCGACAGAATTCCGCCGATCTGACCAAGACTGAAGATCTGATGCGAATAGGCCGCGATGCCGGGCTCAGCGAAGCCTTCGATCCCGACGAGGTGAACACCACGGCCAGCCGCCGTCGCCGCCTCGGCAATCTCGATCGGCAGACTACCGGCACAAGCGAGGATGCCCAAGGGACCGCGATCCATGACGGCCTCCGCGTGGGCTCGCTACTCCGCGACGTCGCGCGGCGTGCAGAGGGATTTTTTCCGGTCCGCCCGAATGTAGGAGACGATTTCCTGCACGATCGGATTGTCGGGGAACGACGCGGCGACGTCGTCCACGCGCTCGGTCAGTGTGCCTTCGTTCGCGAACAGGAGACGATAGGCGCGGCGAAGCGCGTGGATCTGCTCGCGCGTGAATCCGCGCCGCTGCAGGCCGACGATATTGAGACCGTTGAGGCGCGCCCGGTTGCCGATCGCCATGCCGTAAGGGATCAGGTCGTTCTCGAGGCCCGACATACCGCCGACGAAAGCGTGGGCGCCGACGTGGGCGAACTGGATGACCGCTGCCCCACCACCGATGATGACGAAATCATCGACCGTGCAATGGCCGGCGATCATCACATTATTCGAGAGGATGACGTTGTTCCCGATGCGGCTGTCGTGGCCGATGTGGGAATTGGCGAGGAAAGCGCAGTTGTTGCCGACGACCGTCGTCATGCCGCCACCGGCGGTGCCGGGGTTCATGGTCACGCCTTCACGGATCAGGCAGTTCTCGCCGATCATGAGCGTCGAGGGCTCGCCGGAATACTTGAGATCCTGCGGCTGATGACCGAGCGAGGCGAACGGAAAAATACGCGTCCGCGCGCCGATCGTCGTGCGCCCGGCAACGACAACGTGGCTCACAAGCTCGCACGCTTCGCCAAGGCTGACATGACCGCCAACCATGCAGTGCGGTCCGATGCGAACACCGGCCGCGATCCGCGCGCCGGCTTCGACCACGGTAAACGGACCGATCGCGACACCCGGCGCTACGTCGGCTTCGTTGGAGACAATGGCAGTCGGGTGAATTACCGCGTCAGGCATTCTTCTGTGCCGCAAAGGCGCGTGCTTCAGCCGTATCCGCGATCATCGCGCTGACCTCCGCTTCCGCCACCACATGACCGTCGACCCGCGCCTCACCGTAGAACCGCCACACGCGGCCCCGGCTGCGCTGCTTGCGGACATGATAGTGAAGCTGATCGCCGGGCACCACGGGGCGGCGGAACTTCGCCTTATCGATCCCCATGAAATATACGATGCTCGGCTTGTAGTCGGCGCCGAGGTTGGCGACGCACAGCGCACCCGCCGTCTGCGCCAGGCCTTCGATGATCAGCACGCCCGGCATCACTGGATACTCGGGAAAATGGCCCTGGAAGAACGGCTCGTTGATCGTCACGTTCTTGATGCCGACGCAGCTGTTGTCGCCATCCATGTCCTTGATGCGGTCAAGCAGCAGGAACGGATAGCGGTGCGGCAGGAGCTGCATCACCCGCGTTACATCGGCCGTGCCCAGCGTCTTCATCTCTTTGGCCTCGGTCGTCTTTTGCATGGTAACTCGCTACATCCTCGAGAAAACTGAAAGCACTGGTTCGTTCAACTGCCGTCGTCCTGTGCCGGGTCCGTATCGGCCCCTCGCGTCTCGGCCAACCGGCGCAATGCCACACGCTGACGGGTCCATTCGCGGATCGGCAAGGCGGGCGTACCGACCATGCGCGACCGCGCGGGCACGTTGTCCGTCACATGCGAAACGCCCGCGATCTGGGTGCCGGCGCCGACCGTGAGATGGCCCGCGACGCCAGATTGCCCGCCCATAACCACGAAGTCCTCGAGTGTGCACGACCCTGCGAGCGCGGCATGGGCGACGATCACGCACCGCCGTCCAACGACGACGTTGTGCCCGATCTGAACCAGATTATCAATTTTTGTGCCTTCTCCGATGATTGTATCCTTAAGAGCGCCCCGGTCGACGCAGGAGTTGGCACCAATCTCGACGTCGTCCTGAATGATCACCCGGCCGATCTGGGGCACCTTGAGATGCCCCCCGGCGCCCATCGCGAAACCGAAGCCATCCTGACCGATCCGGACCCCTGCGTGCAGAATGACCCGGTCGCCGACCAAGGCGTGCGTGATGCTCGCCGAGGGACCGATGTAGCAGTCGCGGCCGACGGTAACACGGTAACCAACCAAGGCCCCGGCGGCCACCGTCGTGCCGCTCCCGATCCATGCCTCGCGGCCGATCACGGCCCCCGGCTCGATAATGGCCCCCGGCTCGATGCGGGCTGTCGGGTGGATGGGGCCAGCGGCCTCGCGGCCGTCATAGCCTGCGGTCAAGGGCTTCAGCGATGTGGGGTAGAAGGCCTGCAGCGCCAGCGCAAAACCGCGATAGGGTGCCTTCATCAGCAGCGCCACAACCCCGGCCGGCAAGCGATCCGCAAACGCTGGCGCGACGATGCAGGCGCCAGCTTTGGAGGCGGCCAGGTGCTCCAGGTATTTGCGATTGTCGACGAAGGTCAGATGGTCCGGCCCGGCCTCGTGGAGGGGGCGAAGGTCCGACAGCGCCCGGCCGCCAGCGTCTCCCGCGCGCAGATCGGCGCCGATCTTGGCTGCCAAGTCGGCAGCGGTGAACGGACCAGCGCGCTCGAAGAACCCTGGATGCTCCATGTTTCCCGGCACCTTCCAACACAGACAAAGCCAGTAATCGCCCGTGCACCGGGCCTTCAGGAGGCCCGAGGGGCATGCTGCGAGCCCATATAGCAAACGCGTGCCACGAAGGCACGCGTTTCAAAGGGGAGTCCCTTAGGGCTAGACGGTAGCAGCCGGCGGTGGCAGCGCGCTTAGAAGCGCGTGCTGGCACCGAACCGGAAGACCTGCTCCTTGTCGTACTCTTCCTTCATCAGCGCCCAACCGAAGTCGGCGCGCAGCGGGCCGAGCGGCGAGTTCCACATCAGACCGAAGCCAGCCGAGACGCGGAGACCGCCGCCGTCTTCAATCTGCGTAATGGGATTGCCTGGAAGATCCGGATCAGGCTGTCCATTCAGCCTTTTCACGCTCTTCGACACACCAAACAGCGAACCCGCATCGACGAAGAACGCACCTGACAGGCCCAGTTCATCCGGAACCAGAGGCAGCGGGAAGCGCACCTCGGCAGTGCCGACATAGTACGTGTGGCCACCCAAGCTGTCGTCCGTGGTCAAGTCGCGCGCACCGATGCCAAGGCGATCGAAGCCGCGAATTGTTTCGCCACCCTTGTAGAACTGATCGAGCAGTCGAACCTCGTCGCCGCCCCAACCCGCGATGTGGC
>CAZKZT010000241.1:0-6250 GCA_964557265.1 uncultured Hyphomicrobium sp. | reverse complement strand
TGCATGAGCCTATTCCTCCCGAGACTAGAGCCTGATCGGTCGAGATGGAAGCGCTTGAGCTTCCATCGAGAGCGTGAATCAGACTCTCAATCAAATACATAGAGCGCGCTCGCGTGACCGCGCCGATTCCACCAGAGGCTGACGCGCTCTAGAGTCGGCAGACGCCGTCGGTACAATTGTCATCGACTAACGCCGTTGCGCTATCGACGGGGCGCAGGACTGGCGTGTTCATATGTCCCCAGCCCGGAATGAAAGCCGAGAAGCGGCCCGCGTGCCCGCCGATGACGAACAGATGAATGCGCTCGGGCGACTCCACGATCGGGATGCGGCTATCGGGATCGCGCTTGTACCACTTCGGCAGATTGCGATTGTAGACCTTGCCATAACGGTGGTCGCGCGTAATGGCGGCGAAGCGGTTGCCCGAATGCATCCAGAGATAGCTCTTGATGTCGTTGCGGGTCCACCCATGCTTGGCGATCGTGCGCGCGTGCTCGAGACCGAGCGCGACCGTGCAGTGGCCGCTCAGCACAGCGGTGTTCGATGCGATCGTGCTCATCGCCGAGCACATCGTGTCGAGGATGCCTTCCGGATCGTTGCACTGGTGATCGGTGACGCTGTGCGGCGCTTCGGCTGCGATCGCGAACACCGTCGAGTCCTCCGCGCGATAGCCCTGCTCGACGTGGTAGGGCGCGAGCGGGCTGTGCTCCTCGTTCTCGCAGATGCAGTAGGTGTACTTGGCCGGATTGCCCAACGTGCATTTGTCGAGATCCGGCGCACGGCCGCCGCCGACGTTCAGCAGGATCAGGCGGATGGCGCGCCCGATCGTGGCATTGGCGCGATTGCCCGATCCGAACGCGTTGGCGCCGCCATTCATGCCGATCTCACGGGCGATCGGCCCGTTCACGATGACGAGCGGCGATGCCACATGCGTGGTCGCCTGCACACCGTTGAGATTGAACGCGCGGTCCGTGAGCGCGAGCATCGCTGCGCGGACGACGGGCGCGTATTCCGGTTTGCAGCCAGCCATCACCATGTTGATGGCCAGCACCTCACGCGTCAGCGCGCCCCAGCGCGGGGCGACTTTGCATTCGACGAAATTCGGATCGCCGCCGAGCGCCGCGACCACGGCATCGATCTTCTCGACCGTCGGCGGGACGACGGGCAGGCCGTCGGTCCAGCCCCGCTCGAAGTACAGCTCGACCAGATCGACACCGGCGTCGACGCCTTCAGCCGTCGAGCTCAATCCAAAGGGTTCCGAGAGGGCCATGGCGCGCTCCATTCATGCAGCAATCCTCACGCCTACTACTGACGCGCATGTCCGAAATGCCAAGAGGAACCCGTTATCGATTATTATTCCATATTCCGCATCAATCGCGCCAAGTTTCCCGAATGACGTTCGCGAAACCTCTCGCTGCCGGTGTCAGCTCCCGCTCGCGCAGCGTGATGAGGCCGAGATCGCGGCTGAGGCGCGGCCGGGCAAGTTCGAGCTGGACGAGATCCTCGCCGAGACGGCCCGCCAAGGCACCGGACGGAACGATGGCTATTCCGACTCCGGCATTCACGAGGCTCATCATCGTCGCAAACTGCGTAACGGTGACTGCATGCTGCAACGTGTGACCGCCGCTCGATCCCGCGCCATCGATGATACGGCGCGTGCGCGAGTCACTTGGTAGAGAAACGAGCGGAAACAGCGCGACCTGCGCCAGTGTTACCTTCCCAGCGCCGCGTGCCTTGGCGAGCGAATGGCCGCGCGGCACGATCACCACGAAGACTTCGCGGCTGATGCGCGTCGGCACGACAAATTCCGGGACATCGTTGACGTACGTTATGCCCAAATCCGCGAGGCCACTGCGAACGTCCTCGAGCACGCTGCCGTGCACCCCTTCCCGAACATGCAATTCCACGCCGGGCCGCAGCGCCTTGTACGCCGCGATCATCCGCGGAAGAAGTGCGTTCGCCACGGACATGATGCACGAGACGATCACCTGGCCGCGCTGCTCCTGCCCGACCTCGCGCATACTGTGAACGCTGATGCGGAGGTCATTGAGCATGCGCTCGGCGACGGATACGAACTCACGCCCGGCCGCCGTGATCTCCACGCGCCGCGTGCTGCGATCGAAAAGCCGGACGCCGAGCACGTCTTCGACGCGCTTGATCGTGCGGGTGAGCGCCGGCTGGGATGTCTTGAGAAGCGCGGCGGCCGCAATGAAGCTGCCGTATTCGGCGACGGCGAGGACCGCGTGAAGCTGGCGGGCGGTGAGGTCGGGAACGAGGCTCGGGTGCATAACCGGCAGTTATGCATGAAGTGGAATAGAGTGCCACTCATGTTCGATTCTGACATCCGATCTTTGTCAGGATGACTGCTTCCAGCGCTCGCGACGCCCGGCGCCACCCGTTAACCGCACGATTGGCCTTTCCAGAGTTGACGGCACATCTCTTTATTCGCCCCGCTGCATAAATCCCGCAGGTGACGGGAGACTTCGAGTTTATTAGGGTTGGGCAAAAGGCAGCCTCACGCTGCTCAAAAAAACACGTACCGTCCAAAGGGAGGAAGATTGATGACGCTGATGAGAACATTTGGCGTGGCAGCGCTGGCTGTCGCCATGCCGCTGGCTACGGCGGCGACGGCACAGGACGTCAAGCTGCCGCAGACACTGACGATGACGGCCTATGACACCGGCTCGTCGGGCTTCAATATCGCTGTCGCGGTCGGCAAAGCGCTCAAGGACAACCATGGCGCCGAGGTGCGCGTGCTGCCGGCGGGCAATGACGTGGCCCGGCTCGCACCGCTGAAGGCGAACCGCGCCCAGGCGTCGGCGATGGGCATCGGCGTTTACTTCGCCCAGGAAGCGGTGTTCGAGTTCGCGGTCCGGGATTGGGGCCCGCAGCCCCTGCGGCTCGTGCTCGCCGTCACCGACTGCAACGCGATTTCTCTGGGCGTCGCCAAGGACACCGGCGTCAAGGAGGTCAAAGACCTCAAAGGCAAACGCATCGGCATCGTGGTCGGCTCGCCCGCGCTCAACCAGAACGCTCTCGCCGTCCTCGCCTTCGGCAATCTCGGACGCAGCGACGTCCAGCTCGTCGAGTTCTCCGGCTACGGCGCCATGTGGAAGGGCATGGTCAACAACGAGGTCGACGCGGCGATCGCCTCGACCATCTCCGGCCAGTCCAAGGAACTCGAAACCTCGCCACGCGGCATCATCTATCCGCAGACGCCGGCGGGCGACAAGGAAGGCTGGGCCCGCCTCAACAAGGTCGGCCCCTACTACTACCCGCACCAGACGACGTGCGGTCCAGGCATGTCGGCCTCGAGCCCGTCCATGCTGCCGGCTTACCCGTATCCGATCTTCACATCCTACGCCTCACAGCCGTCCGATCTCGTCTACAACCTCGCGAAGGCGATGATCGTCAGCTACAAGGACTACAAGGACGGTGCGCCCGGCGCGGCGGGCCTCGCCGTCGACCGCCAGAACCTGGCGTGGGTGCTTCCCTACCACGAGGGCACCGTCAAGGCGCTCAAGGAAGCGGGCGTCTGGAAACCGGAGCACGACGCGCACAACAACGCGCTCGTGAAGCGCCAGGCGACTCTGGCAGCGGCCTGGGCGGACTACCTCAAGACGAATCCGCCGAGTGAGAGGGCGGACTTCGCCAAGGGCTGGATGGCGGCGCGCAAAGCGGCGCTCACGAAGGCTGGCATGGAAACCATCTTCGAGTAACACCCGCCAACCCTGCTGTCGGAACGGCAGCCGCACGGTTGCGGTACGTTGATCCGATTCCTTCGGCCACGGCGCCGGAGGAATCGGCTTCATCCGGAGACCGGCGGCTGCGCCGACAAGCGCCAGCATCAGAGGAACGCCCGTGTCGTCAGTTTCCGGCTCGTCCGGCGGCGTCGCCGCCAAACCGCCTGCGCAGTCAGGGGTTGCCTTCGAAGATCCCCATCTCCAGACCGGCCCCGCAGAGGCCGAGACGACACGTGTGCGCAACCTGACGGGCGCCTGGCGCTGGCTGCTCGTTACCGCAACCGCGGTGACCATCCTGCTCTGCATCAATCAGCAGTTCACGCTGCGCTTCTTCGTCGGCTACACGCAGCTCAACACGGAATACTTCTACCTGCTGATCGCGTGCCTTCTGCCCTTCACCTTCCTCATCTTCCCTGGCGGCGGGAAGGCGCCGCTCGATCGCATCCCCTGGTACGATGTACTGCTGTTCGCAGCGACGCTTGTCGCCTCCGTTTATCTCATGTTCAACGTGCGCGAAGCGGCGTTGCTCGGCTGGGAGTATTCGGGCGCGCCGATGACCGTGATCGTCGCCGGATTCGCGATGTGGCTGCTGCTCATGGAGGCGCTGCGCCGGACGGGCGGTTGGAGCCTGATGCTGAGCGTGGCGCCGTTCACGCTGTATCCGTTGTTTGCCGAGGCGCGCTGGCTCGGACCGCTACGCGGCCACCAGTCGAGCCTCGAGCAGGCGACCGCCTACCATGTCCTGTCGAACGAGAGCGTGCTGGGCATTCCGATCCAGGCGTTTGCGGACACTGTGATCGGCTTCCTCGTGTTCGGTGTTGCGCTGATGATGACCGGCGCCGGCAAGTTCTTCATCAATCTCGCATTCGCGCTGTGCGGCACGTTCCGCGGCGGCGCCGCCAAGGTGGCGATCTTCGCAAGTGGCCTTCTCGGCATGATGTCGGGAAGCATCGTTTCCAACGTGCTTACCGCCGGCACGATGACCATTCCGGCGATGAAGAAGGCCGGCTTCCGCGCTTCGTACGCCGCGGCAATCGAAGCCTGCGCTTCGACCGGCGCGGTGCTTGCGCCTCCGGTCATGGGCGCTACGGCCTTCGTCATCGCGCAGTTTCTCAATGTCAGCT
Source organism: uncultured Hyphomicrobium sp. (assembly GCA_964557265.1). Taxonomy (GTDB): domain Bacteria; phylum Pseudomonadota; class Alphaproteobacteria; order Rhizobiales; family Hyphomicrobiaceae. Next base: position 1,386 of record CAZKZT010000241.1, on the reverse strand, counting down.
ACGCGGAGGTCGCGCTCGCTGCGGTGATCCCGACGCTGCTCTACTACACGGGCCTGTTCTTGCAGGTGGACGCCTATGCGGCGCGCCACGGCCTTGTCGGCATTCCCCGCGCGGAACTGCCGAGCATGAAGGAGACGCTCAAGGGCGGCTGGTACTACATCTTCGTGATCATTCTGCTCGTCGTCATGCTGCTTCACTTCAAGCGCGAGAGCCACGCGCCGTTCTATGCGACAGCGCTGCTCCTTCTTCTCAACCAACTCTTCTCCAAGGATTCGCGCTGGACACTGAGCACCATTCCCAGGTTTCTCGAGGTCAACGGGCGCACGTTCGTGGAACTGGTTGCCATCCTTGCGGGTTGCGGGCTGCTCATCGGTGCATTTTCGATGACGGGCGTCGTCTCGTCGCTCGCCAACGATCTCGTGACTATCGCGGGTAGCAATGTCTTCCTGCTCCTTGCCATGTGCGCGGTGACGAGTCTCATCCTCGGCCTCGGCCTCACGACAACAGCCTGCTACATCTTCCTCGCCATCCTCGTCGCGCCGGCACTCGAGAAGCTCGGCCTGAACCAGATGGCCGTGCACATGTTCATCTTCTACTGGGGCATGCTGTCGTCGATCACGCCGCCCGTCGCCATCGCCTCGTTCGCCGCGGCCGGTATCGCCGGATCGCCGCCAATGAGAACCGGCTGGGAGAGCATGGTCGTCGGCAGCATCATCTACTTCATTCCGTTCTTCTTCGTTCTCAATCCCTCCCTGGTGCTGCAGGGCCCGAGCCCCTACTTCGAAGCCGTCGGCCTCTCGCTGATGGTGGTCGCGGGGACGCTGTTCATCTGCGGCGGCATTCAGGGCTATCAGGCGTTCGTCGGCGATCTGAGACGCACCGGCGCGCTCGAATGGCCGCTGCGGATGGCGCTGATCCTCGGCGGTATCCTGATTGCAACGCCGGGTGGCGGTATCGTGCCGTTCTCGAAGCTGCAGGTCACGGCCGTGGGCCTCGCCATACTCGTGCCGACACTCGTGCTGACCTTGATCACGATGAAACGGTCGAAGCCGCTGCATGGCGCGGCGGGCTGATGGCTATGGAGAATGTGCCGAGGGACGCATCAACGGAGATTTCAACTTGGCCTCGCGGGCGCGGATGCGTTAGAGCGCGTCAGCCTTTGGCGGAATCACCGCCGTCGAGCAAGTGCGCTCTAAGTCTTTGACTAAGAGTCTGATTCACGCTCTCGATGGAAGCTCAAGCGCTTCCATCTCGACCGATCAGGCTCTAGAAGCCCGCCATGGAGATCTTCGGCATACCGCTCGGCCCGCTGGGCGTTCTGATCGTCATGGTCGTTGGCCTATTCGCAGCGCGGCGCTGGCTTTTTGGCGCAGGCGACGGAGACGG
>CAZKZT010000240.1:0-6288 GCA_964557265.1 uncultured Hyphomicrobium sp. | reverse complement strand
GTCACACCGACGACGAGGGGCCCCTGAAGGGTCGTGACAACGTCCACGCCAGCAAGCTGCAGTCCAAGCACGCGCGCGGCACGTTCCGCAACCGCCCGCGTCGCATCGATCGCCTCGGCATCGTCGGCGCGCCATTCAGGCGTCGCCGCAATGTCCGACGCATCGTGTGCATCGCGCGACATGGCGGCAACCGCGCGCCCGCCGACGATGGTATGGCGCACGAGCGTGCCGAGCGATCGCGCGCTGAACCCATCCGCGATCACCTGGCGGTCGGCGGCATCGGGATCACTCGCGGCATTGCTGACGGCCGCCGCCGGTACGGCCAGTCCATCGCGCGCCAGCAACTGACGCACGGCGAGCGGATCTGATGCCCGCAGCAGCGCTTCCGCGCCATTCAGCACGAGCGCGCCGAGCGTCTCGAACTGGCGCGCCACCGCGGCCGAAAAAGTCGGTGTGCCGCGCCCGGGCCGCACGATGAGCGCATCACACGGATCGAGCGTCGCGCCGTCGAGCAGGATCGCGGGATCGCTCGTATCCACGAACAGCGACACGCGATTGCGATCGACCATGACGAGTTCGTGGCCGCGCCGCTCGGCAACGCGCTGGATGCGGCGGTTGGTGGCGTTGTCCGGACGTTGCGTGAGAAGCGCGATGCGCAGGCTGCGCCGGTCGTCCGCAGGCCGCGCGGGCATCTCGTAGCTGCGGTAGCTGAGGCGCGGCTGGCGGAACGATGTCGCCGGATCGACCAGCATGTCTTCCTGGATCGCCTGGCGGCCGATCAGCATCCGGTAACTCATGGTCTCGCGATTGGCGAGCGTGAGCTCGATCGGCCACGATCGCTCGCCGAGCCTGGCGGTCGTGCGGATGACGTACCGCATCTCCTTCTCGCCGTTCGAGCTCGTCACCTCACGATGATCGATGACCTCGGCGAGGCAGCGCACCTCGACGTCATTGCGGCCGGGAATCGGGTGGACGCCGAACCGCACCATGCGGCGGCCCGACGAGACGAAAGGTTCCACAAAGAAGGCGTGCAGCGCAGACGTGCGGGCGCCGGTGTCGACCTTGGCCTTGATCGCTGGAAGGTCGAGATCGGGCAGGACGACCCATTCCTCCCAACCCAGAACAAACGGATCCGTCACGTCCGCGTCCCCTCGCGCCATGGATGCGTGCGTACCATGACGAGCAGGTAGCGCAGTCGCGCCAAAATCGCAATGCAATGCGATCCCGATTGACCGTTCGCGTCACCTTCCCTATCTGAGCGGTATGTCCAAACTTCCGATCATTCTGCTGCCCGATCCCCTGCTCCGTCAGGTGTCCGCGCCCATCGAGCGGGTGGACGACGAGGTGCGCCGTCTCATCGACGACATGCTGGAAACCATGTACGACGCGCCGGGCGTGGGCCTTGCGGCGATCCAGGTCGGCGTGCCGCGGCGGCTGCTGGTGCTCGATGTCTCGGACAAGGACGACGAGAAGTCACCGATCGCCATGATCAACCCCGAGCTGGTGGCGCTCGGTGGCGAGATGCGCATCCACGAGGAAGGTTGCCTGTCCATCCCCGATGTGCGGATCGAGATCGAGCGGCCGGGCGCGGTGACGGTGCGCTACATCGACCGCGACGGCAAGCAGCAGGAGATCGACGCCGACGGCCTGCTCGCAACCGCCGTCCAGCACGAGATGGACCATCTCGACGGCAAGCTGATCATCGACTTCCTGACCCGCCTGAAGCGCGACATGGTCATCCGCCGCTTCCGCAAGATGGCGAAGGACGGTGCCTCGGCGTGACGCGCGCCGGCGCATAAACCGGAAACGGAGCGATCATGCTGCGCATCGTTTTCATGGGTACGCCGGATTTCTCTGTGCCGACGCTTTCTGCAATAGCGGACGCCGGGCATGAGATCGTCGCCGTCTACTCGCAGCCGCCACGGCCAGCCGGGCGCGGGATGCAGGCGCAGAAGTCGCCTGTCCATGCATTTGCCGAGCAGGCGGGTTTCCCGGTGTTGACGCCGCGCACGCTGCGCGATGAGGCCGCGCAGGCCGCATTTCGCGCCCACGATGCCGATGCGGCCGTCGTAGTCGCCTACGGCCTGATCCTGCCGCGTGCCATTCTCGATGCGCCACGCCACGGCTGCTTCAACCTGCACGGCTCGGCACTGCCGCGCTGGCGCGGCGCGGCGCCGATCCAGCGCGCGATCATGGCTGGCGATGCACGAACAGCCGCGATGATCATGCGTATGGACGAAGGGCTCGACACCGGCCCCGTATGCGCCTCAGCGCCGATCGACATCGATCCTGAGATGACGGCAGGCCAACTGCACGACGTGATGGCGGTGCGCGGCGCGGCGCTGATGGTCGAGGCTCTCGCCAGGCTCGAAGCAGGTACGTTGACCTCTACGCCGCAATCCGAGGCCGGCATCACCTACGCCGCCAAGATCGACAAGACCGAAGCGCGGATCGACTGGAGCCGTCCCGCAGCCGAGGTCCACAACCGGATCCGTGGCCTGGCACCGTGGCCGGGCGCGTTCTTCGAGATCGCGCACGGCGGCAAGACCGAGCGCATCAAAGTGCTCCGCGCAACGCTTGCGGAGGGCAGCGCAGCGCCGGGCACGATCCTCGCTGCCGACGGCGTCATCGCCTGCGGTACCGGCGCCATCCGCCTGCTCGAAATCCAGCGCGCCGGCAAGCGGCCGATGCCCATCGCGGAAGCGCTGCGCGGCTTTGCGCTGACACCCGGCGCGGGCGTGCTCTGAACTTCCTGCCATTAATCATCGTTACCGAAAACTTAAGATCTGCGCCGCCCCGTTCGCTACACTCGTGGCAACGAATCCTCTGCGCGGGAGTTGTAGTGCCATGACCATCAGGTTGCTGTCCGGTGTGATCCTCAGCGTTGGCCTGCTGCTTCCGGCGGCCGGCGCCGCCAGCGCCGCATCCCTGACGCGGATCGAGACCCGCCCGTTCTACGGCGCCGTCGTGACCGAGGAGGAGGGCGTGCGCGTCTACCGTCCGCTGCCCCCCCATCGTCACGTCATCATCAATCCGGAAGGCCGCACGCCGCTCAACCTCACCTTCGAGGAGCGGAACGTCGTCGTGCAGCACCATTATCCGCCCGCCGCTCAAGACGGCGGCGCAGGCCGTTTCGTTGGCGGACACGGTGCCTATCTTCCAAACCGCCATGGTCAGCGCCCCCGCGTACAGCGATCATATCCGTCCGGGACCGGCTACCTGATCCATGTTCCGAGCCGAGTGCCAAGCGTCGGCAGCAGCAAGCGCTGAAACCGCGGCGGCCAGTTCCGCGGCGCGGCCAAGAACCGCTTGCACATAGATATTCGATCCTCGTGGCGAAACCGCCGCTCCCGCGGCGGCGCCCGCATGCCTGAAGAGCAAATCAGCCGCCGCGGAGCCGTTCGCCCCTTTGCGCCAGCGTTCCCGCTAGAACGCGCGCCTTTGGTGGAAGCGGCGCGGCCGCGCCAGCGCGCTCTATGTATTTGATTGAGAGCCTGATTCACGCTCTCGATGGAAGCGCGCGCTTCCATCTCGACCGATCAGGTTCTAAGCCATCCACGTTCACCCGCCTCCCCTGCCTTGCCATCGCCGCGAGGATAAGGCATCCGAACGGTGGGGGCTCGACATGAGATCCAGGGCAGGGTGGATGAGCAAACTGACGCCGGGCGAGCGTCTGCAACTGATGCGTCTTGCCGTGGCACGCACCCGGCGGCGCGCGGTCAGCCGGACCATGCGTTCGCGCGCGCTGCGCTGGCTCGCCGGGCCTGCATTCGCCGACGAGTTGCTGATCGTCCCCCAGGATCTGCGTACCCCTGATCCGAGCCTGTTCGAAGAGCTCGCCGCCGGCCAGCTCGGCCTCGGCGGCGCGATCGTGGATCTCAACGGGCACTCCCCTTTCGCGCTCGTTCCGCCATCGCAGGCGTGGGCCCGCGAACTCAACGGTTTCGGCTGGCTCCGCGACCTGCGCGCCTCCGACAACGATGCGGCTCACGCGATGGCGCGCCAGCTCGTCGCCGATTGGCTCGCACGCAGCGCCTCGACCTTCGCCCGCACCGACGAGCACGCCGTCATCGCCCGGCGCGTGATCTCGTGGATCGGACATGCCGGTCTGATCCTCGAAGGGACGACGACGCGAGCCTACGAAACGACCACCGACAGCCTCGGCCTGCAGATCCAGCATCTGGCGACGTCCTGGCATGACGCGCCATCGGGTTACGACCGGCTGTTGACGCTGACCGCGCTGGTGCTCGCGGATTTGTGCGTTGCCGGTCACGACCGCCAGCTCCGCCGGATGCAGCGCATCTTCAGCGATGAACTCAACCGCCAGATCCTGCGCGACGGCGGCCACATCAGCCGCAATCCGGGAACGCCGGTCGAGATCCTCCTCGACCTGATGCCGCTGCGCCAATGCTACATCGCTCGCGGGCGCCAGCCGCCCCGCGCGCTGGTCAATGCCATCACCCGGATGATCACGTTCCTCAAGGCGATGCGGCTCGGCGGCGGCACGCTGGCGCGCTTCAACGGCATGGGCCGCACGGAAGCCGACGCGCTCGCCACCGTCATCGCCTACGACACCGCGCCGGACACTGCCCTGCCGCCGCTAACGGAATCGCGCTACGCGCGGCTCGCCCGAGCGGGCACGGTGCTGGTCGCTGATGTCGGCCTGCCACCGCCACTCGAACTCGCTGGCCAAGCGCACGCCGGCTGCCTCGCTTTCGAGGTCAGCAGCGGCACCAGCCTGATTTTCGTCAACTGCGGCTCACCAAGTCAGGCCCATGAAACCATGCGGGCGGCATCCCGCGCCACCGCGAGCCACAACACGCTGTGCCTCGCCGACCGCTCGTCGTCGCGCCTCGTCCGCGCGCGGCTGTTCGAGAAATGGGCCGGCGCCGCGCCGATCCGCCAGCAGGGCGAGGTCCGCTACGCCGTCGCGGAGACGGACGAGGGCGCGACGCTGCAGGCACGGCACGACGGATACCTGAAGAAATTCGGCCTCCGCCATACCCGCCGCCTTCATCTCGCCGCCGATGGCCGTCTGCTCGAGGGCGAGGATCGCCTCGGCCCGCCGAGCCGCACGTTGCGCCTCGACCGCGACCTGCCGTTCGCCATCCATTTCCATGTCCACCCGGATACCTTGTGCCGCCGTGGCGATACGATTTCGGAAGCTTTCCTCGAGACGGCCGAAGGCGAGATCTGGCGTTTCACATCCGCGGGCGCCACCCTGGTTCTCGAACAGAGCTTTGATTACGCCCACTACTCGGGCACGCGCCCGAGCCACCAGATCGTGCTCCGCGGGGCGACCGCGGGCGAAACGGTCGTCAAATGGCGCCTCGAACGGATCGTGGAGGCAGAGGATGCCTGATCCTGCACGGCTGACGCGCGCAACCGGTGCGCGGGCGGACTAGTCACCGGTGCCAGCGCGTGAAATATTAGAGGTACCGACGGGTACGAGGACGGCGGAGACCGTTCCGGAGGAGAGACGCACATTGTCTGCAGACTGGAAGGGCGCCATCGATTGTGACGTGCATCCGCACGTTCCCAATATCGATGCCCTCAAAAAACACATGAACGACTACTGGCGCGAGACCGTCGAGGTCCGTGGCATCACGTCGTTCGATAGCGTGGCTTATCCGCCGAGTGCGCCGCTGACGGCACGACCCGATTGGCGCGGCGACAAGGCAACCGGGCGCAAGCGCGCCGACACCGATGCAGGCCGCGCTGCGGCTGCGTTGATGGATCGCCACGGCTTCGCGCACTCGATCCTCAACTGCCTCTATGCCGTCCAGCTCATTCGCGACGAGCATATGGCCGCCGCGTTCTGCCGGGCGGTCAACGACTGGGTCCGCAGCGACTGGCTCGACCGTGATCCGCGCTACCGGGCTTCGATCGTGTTGCCGCTGCAGAACCCCGAACTCGCGGTCGAAGAGATCGAGCGCTGCGCCACCGACAAGCGCTTTGTCCAGGTACTGGCGCTGGCACTCGGCGAGCAGCCACTCGGCAAGAGCCAGTTCTGGCCGGTGTGGCGCGCCGCCGAGAAGCATGGCCTCGCGATCGGCGTCCATGCCGGGTCGAGCTATTATCACGCGACGACGGGCTCGGGCTGGCCGAGCTATTACCTCGAGGACTACGCGGCGCAGTCGCTCGGTTTCCATACGCAGCTCGGCTCGTTCATCGCCGAGGGCGTGTTCGTGAAATTCCCGAAGCTGAAACTGGTGCTGATCGAGTCCGGCGTCACCTGGATCGGGCCCTACCTGTGGCGGCTCTCGAAGTTCTGGCGCGGCGTACGTC
>CAZKZT010000239.1:0-6366 GCA_964557265.1 uncultured Hyphomicrobium sp. | reverse complement strand
GAGCGCTTGCATGGCATGCAAGAGGTCAGGGGTTCGATTCCCCTCAGCTCCACCATTCGCTCACGAAACATGTAGATCATTGATTGCCTGATTTTTGGTGGGTTCTTCCAACCCTCCGGTGAACATCGCGGGAAACTACACTGTGGTCCTGGGCGGTAAGTGGCCGGCAGAGTGCTCATCCTCGATGACTTGATGCAAGCATTCGATGTCATGGCGGGTCAAGGCGGGGGCTTCGCGCTCTCCGGCATCGTAGACCCACAGGTGCCGATCCTCGGGTCCATGGCGAGCGGCAACTCGTGCAACCAGTCTGCGTCTTCACCGAGCATCTCGGCATCGCGGGCAATGGTGAGGACGTGAGGGATGCCAGCCATCTCAGGCCGCGCTGGCGGAGGAAATCTATAGACGCGGCGAAGGGGATCAAGCGCTAAAGCGGGAAGATATAGGCGTGACCATTTGGCAGTCTTGAGAGGCTTTGTTCTGCCATTGCGTTTGAGAGCAAGAGGTTTCGTTCACAGTCAAATCATCCAAGGCGACAGCAGGAGAGCGTAGGTCAACCGGAAAGCTACGCTCCTCCTGCGTCAGTTTAGAATTTCAACGTGAGCGCCGCACGTGCAGTCCGGCCGGGCGCCGGCATCAATCCGACCGACAGCGCATCGACGTAGTACACGTCTCCGACATTATCGATGTTCAAGTGTGCCTCGATTGAGTCGGAGAATTTGTAGCTCGCAAAGAGATCAACCAAGGCATAGGGTTCCCACGGAGTCAGTATAGTAAAGCCACTTGTCCCCGCGTTAGGCCCAAGGTCATCGACTGGTCGTTTCCCGACAAGACTAATACGACTCCCCACTGTCAGCGCATCGCTGAATAGGCGCGTGCCGAGTGTGAGGGTCAGCATATCTTTTGGAGGGACGTGCATCTGCGCATAGCCGCCGCCGACGCCACCTGGATTGCACTGCGTTGCCGATAAGGCTGCTGCATCCTCAGCCTTGAGGCAGAAGCTCATATTGAAATAGTGCGTGTATGAGAGAGCAGAGAATATAGAACCCATGTCATAGCTTGCGGCCACCTCAATTCCTTCGAAGCGGGCCGAATCCAGATTCCGCATAACGGCCCAGCCCTCTCCAGTCCCGCCGACGCCGTACGTGCGGGTGAGATAGTCATCAATCTTGTTGTCAAAATAAGCCACTTTGAAGCGTGCCTTGTCGTTCGGGACAAAAACGTTGTCCCGAAGAATATTTAGGCCAATCTCCCAGTTGCGAGCGTGTTCAGGCACGAGGTTGATATCGGGAGATATGCGGAAAGAGAGCCCTTTCGTAGATTCGTAGAGGCTTGGCGAGCGGATTGCCTCGGCATATCGCACGTATGGCTGGAACCCCTTCCACGGCTCGATGCGGGCGGCCAGTATTGGTGCAAAGCCATCATTCTTGAGGTCTTTTTGGCATGGTCCCGTTTGAAGGCTGACGCAGTCATCGTGGGAATGCGTAGCCGTATACCGAAGGCCGCTATCGAATGTGAGCCAGTCGTTTGGCTTCCACTCTGCAGAAACGAATGCGCTCTTTTCTTCCCGCCACCCGGACCTGTCTAATCCGCTCATCTCCGGAATAGGGCCGAGCGCGCTGTACCCTGCGTGCTCCGTCATGTCCTCCTTCGTGAACGAGAAGCCATATTGGAAAGTAGCTTGCCCCCACCCTCCGGAAATACGAGAGGCATTGGATACATTGATCCCGTACCGCCTGGAATTTTTGCCGCTCCATGATTCCTGTATCCAGGGATCGAAAATGCCGATGAACTGGTAGTATGGAAATGACTGAGTGAGATCGTATGTGGTGTCAGTCTTCCAGACATTGATCTTGAAATCGACCAGGGGATTGTCCGAGGGATTGTACGAATAAGTACCTGTATATGTGTTCACCTGCACGGAGCTCGGAGAGTTCTGATAGGGACCGCCAAAGAAGGAGACCTGAGAGGGGAACATTTCCGAGTATACGCTCTCGTAGCGCATAAAGCCGATTTCAAGTTTGTGGCCACCTTCCAGCTTGGCCGTACCTTTGAGAAGGTATGAAGTGCTGTCATTGTAAGTGTTCAGCACCTCTTCGCCCGCCTGGAAATGCGTCAGGCCGCCGAGCGTAGCCCTGACAGTACCGCCGGTTGGATTGGGGGTGAGAACGACGTGTCCTTCATCTCCGCCTTTCGTGCCAGCGTAGTAGTTGCCGATATTGCGCCGCGCATACGCGCCCACGATTTCGAGGCTACCGGTTCTCATCGCCGCAGCAATGCTGCCGTAGCCCGATGTCGGCTTAAGCAGGCTGGGGCGATCGAGACCCGAGGTGAAGCCGAAGTCTGGCAATGCGCTTGGATTATAGTTCCTGTTGAGTAGCGAAGCGTCGATACCGCCGCGGGTTCCTGTATCGGAGTGTTCGGTGGTGCTGCCCATGAAGCCCCCTCGAATGCGAACACCCACTTCGGCTCCCGGCTTGAGGATGTCATCGGCGTTCAGTGTGCGCATGCGCACAATGCCGCCAGTAGCACCGGTAGCGTCAGCAGAAGCGCTAGGGCCTTTCTCGATCGTGACGCCGCCAATCAAGTCAGGGTCCAGGTAGGTACGTGAGGCAACGCCAGCATAGCCACGATATTCAGTGTTTGACTGCTGCGCGCCGTCGATGACAACCGGCACACGATCCATGCCTTGCATGCCGCGAACATTCACATCGACGGCGCCGCTGTTGCGCGCGGCGCCAACCATGATGCCGGGTTCTCCTTTGAGAAAGTCGGCTGGCGATGTTCCTCGAAAGCGCTGGATGGATTGTTCGCTGATATTGGCGATCGAGCTAGATGACTTATATGGTGCGTCCGGGTCATTGCCCGGCAACGTCTCGCTGGCGCCGGAGCCGCCTGATACATCGATCGTGTCGAGAGCGATCGCGCCGTCGACTGTTGCGGCACCCAGATTACCGCTGATGCTTGCGTCAACCAGAGCCGCGGAACCCGGCGAGCCAGTACGCACCTCAATTCCGGTTCCGGCCACAAGCTGCCGTAAAGCCTGCGCCGGCGTATGTGTACCGCTGACTACTGTTGAGGTTTTGCCGCTCGCAAGCACGGAAGAATAGCTGATTTGCCACCCGGTCCTGCGGATGAACGCATTGATCGCTGAAGGCAGAGGCTGTGCCGGGATGGAGAAGCTTATCGGCGCATTGGAGGGAGTGGCCTGCACGGGCTGCTGTGCCTGCGCCGCCGAAATCGCAAGAATGCTGGAGCAGCCGAGCAGGGCCGAGGTCAGAAGCAGTGAAGCAACTAGGCGTTTGCCGTGCCACACGCTGCTGATCTTTGCCAATGGCTCACTTTGCGAACGCAATCCACCCATCACCGGGACCCCTATCTCGAACCAAGGGCCCCAGTTCGTTGATACCGGCACCCCCCTGCTAAACGTGACGTTCGAGGTGGACCGATCCGGCAAACCAAGATGACATCTTAGCGAAAAATTATGATTCCGCCCGGCAGGCGATGCATTGTGATGCCCACCGCATCCGCAAGGGTTCTGAGTGCGCCTTCGACATCGTCGAGACGATAATTGCCTGTCACTTTGTGGTCGCTGACACTGCCGTTGGCGGAGATGACGGTACCGCTGTAGTAGCGCCTGAGTTCGTCGAGAACCTGAGAGAAGGGTTGCTCGGAAAAGAGCATCCTCCCTTCGCGCCAGGCGAGCGCGCTTTCCGGATCGACGGTCGTCACGGGGGAAAGGGCGAGACCTGAGGCCGTGACCATCTGCCCGGCTTTCAGTTCGGCGCGATCGGCGCTTCTGCTCACAGCAACCAGGCCGCGCTCGAGAACGACGACATCCCGGCCGCTGTCGCGGCGCACGGAGAATGCCGTCCCCTTGACTTCGACATCACCGAACTGGCCGGCCACATGAAATGGATGGGCGGGATCCTGTTTGACATCAAAATAGGCCTCGCCCGCCAGGAGACGAACACTGCGCCGTGCGCCCTGGAAGTCTATAGCGACCGCTGAAGCGGTATTGAGCATCATCGACGAGCCATCGGGAAGCGCGACCGTCGTGCGCTCTCCCGTCCCCGTCAGATAGTCTGCCTGCCAGTGCAGCAGGAGAGCAGGCCCCTGCCAGATGCCGATCGCCAGCAGTAAAACGGCGGCAGCGATACCTGCAGGCCACCGCCTTGACGGCCGGTTCTGGTCGCGCCGTGGCACCGCAGCAAGATCGATCGGTAAGCTTGATGCCGCAACGGTTGCCGCAGCTTTGCCGAAAGCCGGCGATCCCCACATGCTTTCGAGACTGCGGAACTCTTGTTCGTGCCGAGGGCTTTGGGCCAGCCAGGACTGGAACGCCGCCTGGGTTTCCGCATCAGTGGTGCTATTGCGAAGGCGAGAGAACCATGCGAGCGCCTCGTCGACCACGGGATCGTCGTGCGCGAAGTCATCGCTGGATTGGTCGTCTCCTCGCTTGCGTCCCACTCAAGCCATCCGATGTGTATTGCGTCGCCGGTCGTTATACATGAGACGTTTCACGTACGTGAATCCTGCAATGGCTAATCCTGCAGCATCGGCCGACCGGGCTAAAATGCGTAACCGGGGAAGGATAACGAGACCAGAACGGCGATCGTGCCGCTCAGGATTGATCGTGACGGATCAGCGCCTCGCGGCAACGAGCCATCGCACGTTTCAAAGCGTTGAAGACAGTCCGCTCGGAAAGTCCCAGATGCGCCGCAATGCGTGTGTTGGGCCACTCATTGATGCGGCTCAGCATGACGATGTGTTGGGTCTGCTGGGGCAGTTCGGACAGTACTTGTAGAAAAATCTGCAGCCGTTCGCGGTCGATGAGCTCTGCTTCCGGCGAGGGGCCATCGTCCGCCACGCTTTCAACAAGCGGCTCAATTGCATCGAATTTCTCAAACCGTTCGCGCGTCTTGCGGCGGCGCAGGTAGTCAAGCGCAAGGTTGCGCGCCGTCTGGTGCAGGAAGGCTTCTATATGCTCGATGTGTTTAGTCTCAAGCGCCTTGCAGGCCCGGACAAACGTCTCCTGGGCGAGGTCCTCCGCCGTCTGCGGGTCTCGCACGATACGCATGACGCTCCACATAAGCGAGGGGCGTTGGGCGAGGAAGACGCTGTTCAAGGTCGTCGGCATGAGAAGTTCGATCGGGGCAACGTGGAAGTCACGGCATGATCGTCGAGGATAAAACCGGCGCATCCGGGGCTGCTGCGAGCCAGGGGACACATGCCGACAATATGAGTTTGGCGGATCATCTTTGGTACGCAGCCAACATTGAATTTCCGGAAGCCTCGGATCAGGTCACGGTCTGCGCTTAGCCGAACACAATTTCTTATGCAATGGCAGCATTTTAGAGCGCATCTAGAGATGCGCAGTCGGCGTCGAGATAAACTATACAGAAATAGTATACTTAAGCATTGAAATATCTGAGTTTTACGATTGCGGTCCGGTTAGCAGCAGTCGGGGCCGTTCCGCTGGGCGGCTGCACTATCGAGGGCAGGCCGTTGCGATTGCGCAACTCGGGGATGTCAGGTGTCAGTTTCCGTTATCGCAGATTGGCGCCATCCGTATCGTGGAATGGGTGGCTGTCGGCGTCCATCGTGCTTATGGAAGGTAGTCGACTCTCACTTAATTCCTGGCGTCGCGATCAGGGGCAGGCCAAGGGGAGGCATAGATGGTTCTGCCTCTCCCCGTTCTTGGCCTCTCACCCGGCGTCAAAACCTCATCGTCATGCTGGCACGCAACGTGCGGCCTGGCGCGGGCATGTGGCCATTGCTGAGCGGGTTCACATAGTAGATGTCGGTGAGATTCTCGACAGAGGCCTCGAAGGTCAGGCGCTCTGAAATTTTGTACTCTGCGAAGACGTCGAGCAACGTATAAGCATCCCACACAACCGGAGCCACGAGCGTCGCGGCACCTCTGATATTCGGCCCCAGTTTAGCCGAACGGGGGCCGATGTGACTGAGCCGACCGCCGACGGTGAGAGCATCATCGAGCAGCTTCTGTGATACGGTCAGGCTGGCCGTATAGCGCGGTGGAATATGATTGGCTGCGTAGTCCGCCGGCAAACTCTGATCAGTGCAGGTGCTAGCCGTCAGACAGAACTCGACGTTCGTGTAGTAGTTGCCGGCAATCTCCAGAGAGAGACCGTTTCGCTCATATCGGCTGGAAACCTCCACGCCGGCGAATTTTGCTGCGTGAATGTTCTGCGCGGAGAGATAGTACATGATCGGCATATCATAGGGCAGCGCAATGCGAGATATGTAGTCTCGAACGTCAGTATCGAAGTAAGAGACCTTCAAACGAGCCCGATCGCCAGTTGCCAGCGCATTGTTCCTCAGCACGTTGAAGCCAAACTCCCAGGT
>CAZKZT010000238.1:5307-6390 GCA_964557265.1 uncultured Hyphomicrobium sp. | reverse complement strand
GGATGATCGAACAGGATCGCACCGATCATCCCGATCCCTCGATCTTCACCGTGCTCACCGCACCTTCAGAGACCGCCGGCACCGCCAACATCGATTTCGTGATCTTTCCCGAGCGCTGGATGGTTGCGGAGCATTCCTTCCGCCCGCCCTGGTATCACATGAACATCATGTCGGAGTTCATGGGCCTCCTCTACGGCGTCTACGATGCCAAGCCGCAAGGTTTCGTGCCGGGCGGCATCAGCCTGCACAATTGCATGCTGCCGCACGGGCCTGACGCCGATGCCTTCAATCACGCGAGCAACGTCGAGCTGAAGCCGGTCAAGCTCACCGGCACCATGGCCTTCATGTTCGAGACGCGCTTTCCCCAGCATCTGACGAGCTTCGCCGCCGGCCTCGAGACGCTGCAATCGGATTACGCGGCGTGCTGGGACGGCCTCGAGAAGCGTTTCAACGGCAAGCCCTGAGCTTTGCCGATAACAACAATGATGGGAGGAGACACATGAGCGGCAAGGCTTTTGCTTCGGTCGGTGACATGGCCGACAAGAAGATCTCGTTCACCGAGATCGGGCGCAACCTCTACGCCTTCACGGCTGAAGGCGATCCCAATACCGGCGTCATCATCGGCGACAATGCGGTGATGATCGTCGACGCGCAGGCGACGCCGCGCCTTGCCAGCAAGGTGATCGAGAACATCCGCAAGGTGACGGACAGGCCGATCAAGTATGTCGTGCTCTCGCACTATCATGCGGTGCGCGTGCTCGGCGCGTCAGCTTTCGACGCAAGCGAGATCATCGCGTCGGAGAAATGCCACGCGATGATCCACGAACGTGGTCAGGAGGACTGGGACTCGGAGTTCGGCCGCTTCCCGCGTCTCTTCCAAGGACATGAGTCGATCCCTGGTCTCACGTGGCCGACCCTGACGTTTCGCAAGAAGATGACCGTTGATCTCGGCAAGCGTCCGGTCGAGCTCCGCTTCCTTGGGCGTGCGCACACGGCAGGCGATATCGTCGCCTATGTGCCCGACGCCAACGTCATGATGACCGGCGACATCCCACCGCACAACGTCTGGAACACAACCCTGCT
>CAZKZT010000238.1:0-5297 GCA_964557265.1 uncultured Hyphomicrobium sp. | reverse complement strand
CGGCGACATTGTCGAGTACCACTCCGCCTGCTACTGCGGTGACGCGCACTTCAGCGACTGGCCGGGCACGCTCGAAGCGATCCGCGCCTATATGCCGGATTCGATTGCACCGGGCCGCGGCGGCGCGCTCGTCGGCCGCGCGCAGGTCAACGAGGCGCTCGATCTCACCGCCGACTTCGTGCGTTCGACCTATCGCCCGGTCGCGCAGGTGGCGCGGCGTGGCGGGTCGCTCAAGGATGCCTGGAACGCCTGCCGCGCCGAGTGCGATCCGAAATTCGCAAGCTACGCGATCTACGAGCACTGCCTCCCCTTCAATGTTGCGCGCGCCTACGACGAAGCGCTCGGTATCGATACGCCGCGCATCTGGACCGCCGAGCGCGATCAGGCGATGTGGGCCGCGCTTCAGGGATGAGGCAGTTGGTGAGCGGCGAAACACTTCTCTATGTGCTCAGCGCGGTCTGGGGCGTGACGATCATCGGTACGTTGATCTCGGCGATCCGGCTTTGCTACGAGATCGAGCGCCGCTCCGGGCAACTCAAACCGGGAAGCGTGCCGCGCTACGCCAACGTCATCCCTGTCGCGTTCAACTTCGGTGTGGCGCGGGATGACGAGACGCAACACCTGCGCCGCCGCATGAACCAGCGCCTGTTGCTGATGCTGCTCGGTTTCGGATTGTTCGCCGTGATCGTCATGCTGTTCGCTCCGAGGTAACGCGAGACCGTTGCCGCCCTCGAACGAGGACGGCGTGAACATCGGGATCGATCCATGCCGCGCTATCGCTCGCCGGTCTTCCCGTTCATCCGCCCGCCGGAACTCGATGGCGGCGCCGCCCGCCGCTGGCCGGTGGCGATCGTCGGCGCTGGCCCGGTCGGCCTTGCCACCGCGATTGATCTCGCGCTCCACGGGATTGCCTCGGTCGTGATCGACGAAAGCGATGTCGTCTCGACAGGCTCGCGCGCGATCTGCTGGTCGAAGCGCACGCTCGAAATATTCGACCGTCTCGGTGTCGGCGAACGCATGGTCGCGAAGGGCGTGACATGGAAGGTCGGCCACCTCTTCCACCGCGACCGGGAGGTCTACAGCTTCGATCTGCAGCCCGAGCCCGGCCACAAGCGCCCGGCCTTCATCAATCTCCAGCAGTATTACGTCGAGGAATATCTGGCCGATCGCGCGCGTGAGTTTCCCGACTTGATCGATCTGCGCTTCAGGAGCCGCGTCACCGGCGCCGGGCAGGCGGCGGCTCACGCGTGGGTCGATGTCGAGACGCCGGACGGCAGCTATCGTCTTGCAGCCGACTATCTCGTGGCTTGCGACGGCGTCCGCAGCACCGTCCGCCGCGCGCTGGGTCTGGAGTTCGGCGGACGCGCATTCGATGAGCGTTTCCTCATCACCGATGTCGAGATGACGGCGGATTTCCCTTCGGAACGCTGGTTCTGGTTTGAACCGCCATTTCATGACGGCCAGTCGGCGCTGCTTCACAAGCAGCCGGACAACATCTACCGCATCGATCTGCAACTTGGTCCCGACGCCGATCCGGAAATCGAGCGCCGGCCCGAGCGCGTAGCGCCGCGCATCAAGGCGATGGTCGCCGATCGTCCATTCGAGATCGACTGGATTTCCGTCTACACGTTCCAGTGCCGTCGTCTCGAGCGCTTCGTCCATGGTCGCGTGATTTTTGCGGGCGACAGCGCACATGTCGTGTCGCCGTTCGGCGCGCGCGGCGGCAACGGCGGCATCCAGGACGTCGATAATCTATGCTGGAAGCTCGCAGCCGTGCTCAACGGCGCCGCCCCGCCTGCATTGATCGAGACCTACAATGCAGAGCGCGTCCACGGCGCCGACGAGAACATTCTCAACTCCGCGCGCGCGACGCGTTTCATGACGCCGAAGTCGCGAGCCGAGCGCCTCTTTCGTGACGAGGTGCTGTCGCTTGCACGCGATCACCCGTTCGCGCGCCAGCTCGTCAATTCCGGCCGCTTGTCGCGCCCATGCTCGCTCGCGGGATCTGCTCTCGGCACCGATGATACAGTGCCCATCGACAGTCCGATGGTGCCTGGCGCGCCGTGTCTCGACGCACCGATCCGGACCGGCGATGGTACTGACGGCTGGTTGCTCGATCATCTCGGCGGCGCGTTTGTCGCCATGAGCTTTGGCGTATCGCCGGCGCTTCCCGAGGGCGTGCGCCCGCTCGTTATCGGCGCAGGCGGCGACATTGCGGACCCGCACGGCCTCGTTGCAGCGCGCTACGGCGGCGCGCCCGGTGTCGTTTATCTCATCCGTCCCGACCAGCACGTCGCCGCGCGCTTCGCCAATCCGACGCCGGCCGAAATCGCATGCGCGCTCGCCCGCGCCCGAGGTGATGCATGACAGATGATCGCGTTTCCACAGCCTCAAACCTCGGCACGAGCGGTGATGACGTCTATGCTGAGCTGATGGCGGCGCATGACGGTCTGTCGGATGAAGAAAGCGTGCGGCTCAACGTTCGCCTCGTGCTGCTGCTCATCAATCACATCGGTGATCGCAGAGTGATCGAACAGATGATCGTCACTGCGAAGGCTGGCAGCACGTCCACTTCAGGATCATGAGAGCAAGGAGCAGAATGCGATGAACATTTCACTCAAAGGCAAGCGCGCCGTCGTGGCCGGCGGCAGCCGCGGCATCGGGCGCTCGATCGCGCTGGCGCTGGCGGGTGCCGGCGCCAATGTGTCGATCTGCGCGCGTGGCGCTGATGGCCTCAAGGCAGCGGCCGCCGACATCGGCAAGCATGGCGTGCAGGTGCACTGGGCCCCGTGCGATCTCGCCGATGCGGCAGCGATTGCTGGTTACGTCGAGAGTGCGGCATCGACGCTTGGCGGCATCGACATCCTGGTCAACAACGCGTCCGGCTTCGGTTCGACCGATGACGAGGCCGGATGGGCGGCGAGCCTCAACATCGACGTCATGGCGACGGTGCGCGCCTCGCACGCCGCGATCCCGCACATCGCGAAGACCGGCGGCGGTGCCATCCTCAATATCTCGTCGATCTCCGGCTACCGCGCCAGCGCGCGCTCTGCGCCCTATGCGGCGGTGAAGGCGGCGCTCATCAACTACACCCAGTCGCAGGCGGTCATGCTCGCCGACAAGCGCATCCGCGTGAACGCGATCGCCCCCGGCTCGATCGAGTTTCCAGGCGGTCTCTGGGAGAAGCGCAAGACCGACAACCCGCCCCTCTACCAAGCGACGCTCAAGTCGATCCCCTGGGGCCGCTTCGGTGCGCCGGAGGAGATCGCCACCGCGGCCCTGTTCCTGGTCAGCGACATGGCAAGCTGGGTGACCGGCCAGACCCTCACCGTCGACGGCGGCCAATTCCTCGCCTGAGTCGGCCCGTTGACCGCTCGAGCGGCGGTTGTGCCCCGCCGGGTGGGCCGGCTGGCCTGCCGGGCGCGTGCGAAACCGCCGCAATCCGGAGCGATTGCCTGGGGTGCGACTTTATTTGGCGCACCCCCGTTACGCTGGCTTGCGCTTCGCCGCATGACCGTCTACAAGGGCGAGCCTTGACGACGGACGGCACCGTCCGCGTCGGCCTTCTGCGCTCCGGCATCTGCCGAGGGCGCCCCGCGCGGGTAGCTCAGTTGGATAGAGCACCAGACTACGAATCTGGGGGTCGTGGGTTCGAATCCTTCCCCGCGCGCCAATGAAATCAAAAGATTAGACCCAACATGCTGCCAGCAGGCGCAGAATTGGGCCCATATTTGACCCGTCGGGTTCGCCATTGCACCACGTTGCCCACTCGGTCGTGCCCAGTGAAAAACTCAGGCGAATGGTGAAGACCCGCCCGCCGCGCAAGCGCGGATCCTCCAGGAGCCAGATCGGGCGAACAAGGGGGGTGAAACTGCCCTCCGACGTTACAGTTCGGACGACTCTTCGGGACGGCTTCAGGGATATTGAGGCAGACATCGGCGCTGATCGCCTAGGTCGTGTGGACTCTTGGGATTCCCAAGAGTCCGCACGACCTAGGCCGCCACTTTTTCGTCACAATCGATTTTCCTGTTCCCCACGTACGCGGGGCTGAACCGACGAGACCGTTGCCGAGGTCGTTACTAAGGAAGCGTTCCCCGCGCATCCTTACCGAGATCGAGAGGATGCCGTATCTGACGCTGCACGGTCTGAAGGACCTGCTGGCGGAGCAGGGCGTCATGGTCTCTCATGACACGGTCTGGCGCTTTCTGCGCCGTGAAGAGCAGTCGTTCAAAAAAATGCTCTTCGCGACTGAGCAGCAATGCCCCGATTTCGTCCGGGCTCTAGCCTGCTGAGCGTACAGATGGCTCCCGCCACTCTACGGATCGCCGGCGACGGGCGTATTCCACCTAGCCATTGGGATCGCCCGACAGATGCTTCCGACCAATGGGCTTGGAAGTGATGCCCGCGCATTCTCTCCACCGTCGGCAAATCAATCTGCAGGAGAGAAAGATGTATCAAGACACAGCCACGCTTCCGTCCAGGTCGGCTTCGGACGAACTGGTTCCGTCGCGTTATGCGGTGCAAATCGGCGATATCGAGGTGCTGGTGATCAGCGATGGCGTGCTGCCGCTTCCAACCGCGATGTTGGCACACAATGCCGACCCGGAGACCCGGGGGGCCTGGCTGGACGACATGTTCTTGCCGCCGGACGCTTTCGACTGGTCGCTCAACGCGGTCATGGCGCGCAGCGGAACGCAGACCATACTCATCGATGCGGGATTGGGGTTGGATCCTGACCTGAACTTGCCGCGGGCCGGGCAGTTGATCAAACGACTCGAGTCCGCCGGCATCGACCTCGCCTCCGTGACGGACGTCGTGCTCACCCACATGCACATGGATCACATCGGCGGGCTGGTGGTGGACGGCGTGAAGGACCGGTTGCGTCCCGATCTGCGGATTCACGTCGCAGCCGCCGAGGTCAAGTTCTGGGAGGCGCCCGATTTCACCTACGCCTCCATGCCGCCGGGTTTTCCAGACGCGCTTCGGGCGACGGCCAAGCGGTTCGTCAAGGAGTACAGCAACAATCTGCAGATGTTCGAGGATGAGCGTGAAGTGGCGCCGGGCGTGGTCGTCCGTCGTACCGGCGGCCATACCCCGGGGCACAGCGTCGTCCAGATGGCGTCCGGCGGTGATCGGCTGACGTTCGCCGGTGACGCCGTGTTCGCGGTCGGCTTCGAGCACCCGGATTGGTACAACGGCTTCGAGCACGATCCGAAAGAGGCGGCCCGCGTTCGCGTTCGTCTTCTGACGGAACTGGCCGAGACTGGCGGGATGCTGGTGGCGACCCACCTTCCGTT
>CAZKZT010000237.1:0-6405 GCA_964557265.1 uncultured Hyphomicrobium sp. | reverse complement strand
GCTACTGGCGCCGGCGCGGCCACTTACCCGGTCACGTCAGGCAAAGCGCTCTTCGAGCGCCACCGAATGAAGATGTAGCGTCCGCTATCTCGCTGCCAAATCGGTGGCGGCCGAAGGCCGCGCCATTGAGACGCCAACCGGCGAGGCGGCAGCCGCGGTGCCAGTAGCTGAAGGCGTTGGCATCCGCGGAAAGCAAAGAGCAAGCGCCGCTACTGCGGCGCGAGAAGCTCCGGCCGGTACTCGAAGTGCATGGTATCGTAGTGGTACCACTTGCCGCCCCAGATGAAGCCGTGCTTCTCGAACGCCGCGACGATCTCGAAGGGGATCTTGTTGCGGTAGGGGTAGCGGCCGTCGCGGTCTGGTTTGGTCCAGTGCCAGTAATCGGTGTGCTTCGTCGAAATGTCGATGGCGATGCCGAAGCCGTGCGGGCTGAGCCGTTTGGTGCCGGCGATCGGGCGGCAATTGAATCCGCCCGCGGCCGGGAACAGGTAGCGGTCGAACCGCGCCGGTAACTGGTCGAGTTCGGCCGAGACGGCGGCGAGACGGTCCGCGACGCCATTGATGCGGGTCACCTCGACCGTTTTCCCCCATTTTTTCGGAAGCCATTTCACCGTCACGAGATCGGCGCGCACGCCGCCCTTGCTGCAGTCGCCGTACATGGCGAGGAAAAACGCGTTGTTGCGGACCCGGCCGGGGTCTGATTCGAAGTCCGGTGGCGGCGTCTCCCCGGAGGGGTAGGGGGTGATCAGCATATCCTTCAAATCGGGCGCATCGAGACGCTCATTGAAGGACTTGGGGCCTCGTCCATCGTCGAGCGTCATGCGCTTGCCGTCACGCCACACAAGAGCGTTGCCATCCTGCCGCTCGAGGAACGCCGGGTACGCCGCGATCAGGCGGCGCGCAGCCTCGGTTGCCTGTGCGGAAGGTACGTTCTGGGCCGATGCCGGCGCGGTCATTGCCAAAAGAGGTAAAAAGCCAGCAACGGCAAATAATACCATCGTTTTCCGGCGTCTCATGACCCCACCTCTTTCCATTATGAGCACTGCCGGCGCTGCTGTTGATGGTTTTGGCGCCACGAGGACGGCTTTACGCGAAGAATTTAGCTGCTAAACTTTGTCACAAGCACCGTCCAGACCAAAGCCTGTCGACCCATAACTGAAGTGTTGCCCTACGGCATCATGCGTCCAGGCGCTGGAGTATCGTACCGATGGAGTCGGAAGACGAACAGGGAGCGTCATCTCCCGCAGCGACGCTAACGCCCGCGCTCGGATCGGGCGTGCCGGACTGCGCGCAGGCGACCGCCGCTCCGTTCAACAACAGTCCTCCACCGGCATCTCCTTCCGTGCGCCGCGACCATCGCAGCGCGTCCTACGACCGCGGTGGCGACCGCAACGGTGCCGCGCCAGCGTACGGCGCGCTCGACCTCGGCACCAACAATTGCCGCCTCCTCGTCGCCCGCCCGTCGCGGCGCGGCTTCCTCGTCGTCGATGCATTCTCGCGCATCATCCGGCTCGGCGAGGGTGTATCGAGCACGGGGCGGCTCTCCGACGCCGCGATGCAGCGCACGATCGATGCGCTCCGTGTTTGCGAGTCGAAGCTGCGCAAATCGGGTGTTGTCCGATCGCGCCTGATCGCGACACAGGCATGCCGCGTGGCCGCCAACGGCGAGGAATTTATCGAGCGCGTGCGCCGCGACGTCGGCCTCGACATCGAGGTGGTGTGTCGCGAAACGGAAGCGCGCCTTGCCGTCTCCGGCTGTGCGGCGCTGATCGACGGCCAGTGCGATCTCGTGCTGGTGTTCGACATCGGCGGCGGCTCGTCGGAGCTGATCTGGCTCGACCTCAACCGGCGCCGCAACGGCTGGCGCCGCTCGATGGCTGATCGTATCGAGGCGCAGCATTGCATCGCTGCCTGGACATCGCTGCCAGTCGGCGTCGTCACCATTGCCGAGAAGTTCGGCGGCCGCCAGGTTGATGCCGAAGTGTTCGAGGCGATGGTCGATCACGTCTCCAGCCTGTTGGAGCCGTTCGAGAAGGAACATGGTTTTCGCGGCAGGATGCACAACCGGCGCGTTCATCTGCTCGGCACGTCGGGTACGGTGACGACCGTCGCCGGCATCCATCTCAAGCTGCCGCGGTATGACCGCAACCGCGTCGATGGCTGCTGGCTCAAGGCCGATCAGGTGCGCGAAGTGACCGGCGATCTGCTGGCGCGGGACTATGAGGCGCGCGTCAGTGAACCGTGCATCGGCCGTGACCGCGCCGATCTGGTGCTGGCCGGGTGCGCGATCCTCGAAGCGCTGATGCGCATGTGGCCCTGCGAGACGCTGCGGGTCGCGGACCGCGGCCTGCGCGAAGGCATCCTTGCGACGCTGATGGCGGAAGACGGTGTATTCCGCCCCTCGCGTCGCGACAGTTGGCAGTGACATGACAGACAAAGGCAAGGGACGCGGCGGCGCCAGTGGAGGGCCGAGCAGCGGTGCTGCTGGCAGTGGTCCGACAGGTAATCGCTTCGGCGGCGAGCGTCAGCTCAAGGTGCGCCTCAAGACGGCGCGCCGGCGGACGGCATCGTCGCAGCGCTGGCTCGAGCGTCAGCTGAACGACCCCTATGTGGCGGCGGCGAAGCGCGACGGCTGGCGCTCACGCGCTGCTTTCAAGCTGATCGAGATGGACGACAAATACCGCTTCCTCAAGCCGGGCCAGCGCGTCGTCGATCTCGGTGCGGCGCCGGGCGGCTGGTCGCAGGTTGCGGCTGTGCGTGTGAAATCGATCGAGGGGCGCGGACAGGTGGTCGGCATCGACTATTTGCCGGTCGATGCGATCCCTGGCGCGACGCTGCTGCAACTCGATTTTCTCGATGACAGCGCACCGGACAAGCTCAAGGCGCTGCTGCGCGACGGCGGTGCCGATGTCGTGCTCTCGGACATGGCCGCGCCGACGACCGGCCACACGGGCACCGATCATCTGCGCATCATCGGTCTGGCGGAGACGGCCGCGGCTTTCGCCGCCGAGATTCTGTCGCCGGGCGGCACGTTCCTCGCGAAGGTGTTCCAGGGCGGCACCGAGCGCGATCTGCTCGACATGCTCAAACGCGACTTCGCGATCGTCCGCCACGTCAAGCCGAAGGCGAGCCGTGCCGATTCAGCCGAGCTTTATGTGCTCGCGACGGGCTTCCGCCGTTCGGGCTGAAGGCCGCGCGCTCTGCATCACGCCGGATCCCGCAGCAGCGCGCGTGCCTCGAACTGCGCGATCGTGACGTAAGCGACCGTCGCGGCGACGAGGCCTGCGATGTACGGCGCTTCGACATCGAGCAGATGCGCGCCGACGAGCCACACGATCGCGCCGCTCGCCATGGCGGCAAGCGCGCTCAGTTCACCGCCGAGCCGTGTGAAAAGCCCGAATACCAGCGTCACGAAGATCCCGGCGCTCGCGAACGCGGAGGCGAGCTCGACGAGATCGGAGATGTGCGAGGATCTGAGCGCCAGCAGGTAGGCGACGACACCGAGGCTTGCGACCGAGGCGCGCGCGATCATCACACGTGACCGTTCGCTGAGATCCGGCCTCCGGCGCAGCAGCAGATTGTGTGACAGCATCGAACCGGCCGCGAGCAGGCAGGAATCGACCGTCGACAGGATCGCCGCGATCAGCGCGCCGACGAAGAGGACGTAGAACAGCGGCGGCAGATGCGCCTTTGCGAACTCGGGCACGAGTTGCTCGGAGTTCGCCAAATCCGGCATCAGTGACGGCCCGACGAGCCCGATTGTTACCGGAATCAGCGCGATCAGCAGGTAGGCGGTGCCGCCCAGCATGGCCGAGGTGCGTGCGATGTCGGGCGTCCGGCACGCCAGCAGACGCGAGATCAGCTCGACGGCGACGATCGATCCGCAGATCGGAATCGCCCATTTCTCGGCGAGCGCGATCCACGTCTGCCCTGCCGGGAAGAGATGGAAACGGGCCGGATCGATCTTGGCGAAGCTCGCCGCGATCCCGCCGCCTTCAGCGAGCGCGATCCACGCGAGCCCTGCGAGGCCGACGACAATCACGATCGACTGCACGAAGTCGTTGTAGACGTCGGCGAGGAGGCCGCCGAGGACGGTGTAGGTGATGACGGCGATGGCGGCGAGCGTCAGCGCGGTTTCGAGTTCGAGCCCGGTCGCGGAGCCGACGATCTGGCCGAAGCCACGGATCTGTGCCGCCGCCCACAGCACTGAGCCGGGAATGAGCAGCACCGCGGTCAGCCGCTCGACGCGGCCCGAATAGCGCATCCGGAAGAAGTCGGCGAAGGTCTGGATGCCGCGACGCCAGAGCTTCCGCGCAAACAGCAATCCCATGATGAGAATGCCGGCGGCATAGGCGAACGGTTCCGCGTGCGCGCCCGAGATGCCGCTGTCGTAGACGCGGCTTGCGGCCCCGATCACGACCTCGGCGCCGAACCAGGTCGCGAAGATCGACGCGGAGGCAAGGCCGACGCCAAGCGAGCGGCCGGCGAGCATGTAGTCGGTTTCGGTGGCGACGCGTCGCGCGACCCAGGCGCCGATCAGGATCTGGAGGCCGATATAGGCGACGATCCCGATCAGTATCGCGTTCATCTCCGCCCCCCAGCCGGCTCTTGCCCTCGCCGCTTCAGCGGCCATGTCACGAACATCGGCGAAGTGGCAGGGAGATCGCAAGGGACTGCGCGACGCAGTCCCTTGCGCGGGCCGGATCAGATCAGGCCTTCAGCGTCGGTACTTCAAATAAGGCCTTCGGCCTCGGTCTTTTAGATCAGGCCTTCGGCCTTCATGGCCGCCTGCACGGCAGGACGCGACTCGACGCGCTTCATGTAGGCCTGGATGTTCGGGTAGGGCGCGAGGTCGATCTTCATCGGCACCGTCCAGCGCAGCACGGTGAAGCAGTAGCCGTCCACGACCGTGAAGTTGTCGCCCATCAGGAAGGCGTTCTTCGCGAAGTGCTGCTCGAGGTGCGCGAGGCGCGTTGCGAGCCGGTCCTTGAAAACCTGCT
Organism: uncultured Hyphomicrobium sp.; assembly: GCA_964557265.1. Classification (GTDB taxonomy): domain Bacteria; phylum Pseudomonadota; class Alphaproteobacteria; order Rhizobiales; family Hyphomicrobiaceae. The sequence goes on along the minus strand of CAZKZT010000237.1, from coordinate 1,405 downwards.
TCACATCGTCCGAAAGGGCGGGATTGAAGAGCGGCGAAAACCCCTTGTGCAGCTCGCTCGACACGAAATTGAGCCACGACTGGAGCCGGTAGCGGTCGGGCGTGCCATTGGCAGGGGCGAGCTTCTTCTCCGGCACCTTGTCGGCGATGTACTGGACGATCGCGGGGCCTTCAGTGAGCAGGGTGCCGTCTTCGAGTTCCAGAGCCGGCACATAACCGAGCGGATTGACCGACTTGTAGTCGACGCCGCCTTCGGTGGTTTTGGCGCGGATGTCCGTCTTGGCGAGGCTGTGCTTCAGGCCCGATTCCTCGAGCGCGATGTGGGGCGACAGCGAGCATACGCCTGGCGCATAGTAGAGCTTCATCGACAGTCTCCGGAGTTGCGAGATGGTGTGGTCAACGGTCCAGTACCGGCCATGCATCGATCCGGCCCGCGGCCGTTCAGCGGGGGCACGTGGTCTCGACCCGGTTGGAACGAAAGTGCTTGGCTGTCCGTTCGTTAGGGGGCGTTCCGCATGTCTCCGGTTTACGGCTGCCGCCGGTGCGCTGGAATGCCTTTCCTTGCACGGGGCCCTGTAAAGGACAACGGATACTCACCTCTAATTGATCCGTTCCGGGCGCTCCGCGCCGGGGCAGAGCGGCGGGTCACTGGACCCCGGCGAGGTTTTGTGTAGGATCACGCCAAATTCGGGAGCCCGGCCCGGGCCATCCATGGCGGGTTCAGGCCTGATCTAGACCCTTGTATCAGCGACGTTTTCGGGGATGAATAACCGATGGCAACAGCAGGTGGCGAAGGCGTGAAACCGGCCGCGGGTCTGATGGCTGGCAAGCGCGGCCTGATCATGGGGCTCGCCAATAGCCGCTCGATCGCCTGGGGTATTTCCAAGGCGTGCGCCGAGCAAGGCGCCGAACTGGCTTTCACCTATCAGGGTGATGCGCTCAAGAAGCGTGTCGAGCCGCTGGCCGCCGAGCTCGGTTCGAGCATCGTGCTGCCGTGCGATGTGTCTGACAATGCGTCGATGGACGCGGTCTTCGCCGAGATCAAGGAGTGTTGGGGGGGGCTCGACTTCCTCGTCCACGCGATTGCGTTCTCGGACAAGTCCGAACTCGACGGGCGCTATGTCGATACGACCGAGCGCAACTTCACGACGTCGATGCTGATTTCCTGCTACTCGTTCACCGCGCTTGCGCAGCGGGCCGAGAAGCTGATGACCAACGGCGGTTCGCTGCTCACGCTCACCTACTACGGCGCCGAAAAGGTGATGCCGCACTATAACGTCATGGGTGTCGCGAAGGCCGCGCTCGAGGCGAGCGTGCGCTACCTCGCGGCGGACCTCGGCAAGCAGGATATTCGCGTCAACGCGATCTCGGCCGGTCCGATCAAGACGCTGGCGGCGTCCGGCATC
>CAZKZT010000236.1:3677-6423 GCA_964557265.1 uncultured Hyphomicrobium sp. | reverse complement strand
CTCAACAACGTGTCTTCGTCGTTCGGTTCGGTGTTCAGGCCAGCCGGCATCGAGGCCTCGCAAGGCGTGATGCTGGCGCTCTATCGCAAGGATGTGACGGATCCGCAGTTTGCCAGCGCGCCGGACGTGGTCGCGTTCAAGGCGTTCATGGCGAAGTACATGCCGAGCGCCGACATTCGCGACGACACGCACAACTATGGCTACTCGGTCACGCACACCATGATCGAGACGCTGAAGAAGTGCGGCGACAACCTGACGCGCGAGAACGTCATGCGGCAGGCGGCAAGCATCAAGGGCTACGAGGCGCCGCTTCTCATCTCGGGGATCAAGGTCAATACCAGCCCCACCGACTTCTACCCGCTGCAGTCGGTCCAGCTGGCACGCGTGAAGGGCGAGAGCTTCGAGATGTTCGGCAACATTCTCTCGAATGAGAGCGCCTGAGCCGAATGACGGCCAGCCGGTGGGCGACCGCCGGCTGGTCCACTCTATTTTTTCGGGGCGATCCCACCGATGCTGACGATGTTGGGGTCGGCTTTGCCGATCGCTTTCACGTCTTTCCCGTCATAGTCGATGGACAGCAGGACTGCTCGGATCGTTTCGAGACGGGCGCGACGCTGGTCGTTGGCGAGGATGATCGTCCACGGCGCGATCGCGGTGTGCGTGAAGCGCAGCATCTCTTCCTTTGCGGCCGTGTAGTCGTCGAAGCGCTCCATCGCGGCGATGTCGATGTCGCTGATCTTCCACTGCTTGAGTGGATCGTGGCGGCGCTCGTGGAAGCGGACGAGCTGCATCTCCTGGCCGACATCCAGAAAGAATTTGAAGAGGCGAATGCCGTCGCGCACGAGCATGCCTTCGAACTCCGGCGCCTCGCGCAGGAATTGGGCGTGCTGTTCGGGCGTGCAGAAACCCATCACGCGTTCGACGCCGGCGCGATTGTACCAGGAGCGGTCGAACAGGGCCATGCCGCCGCGCGTCGGCAGGTGTTCGACGTAGCGCTGGAAGTACCATTGCCCCTGCTCTGTCTCGGTGGGCTTGGTGAGGGCGACCACCTTGCAGTTGCGCGGGTTGAGGTGGCGGATGAAATGGCTGATGCAGGTGCCTTTGCCGGCCGAGTCACGTCCTTCGAACAGGCAGACGACGCGCTCGCCGCTGTTGCGCAGCCAGGTCTGCAGATGCGCGAGCTGGACGTGAAGCGCATACAGTTCCTGCTCGAACGCATCCTTCTTCAGCTTCTTGCCATAGGGGTAACCGCCGCTGCCGAAAGCCGTCTCGTCGATGGCCTTTGGCAAGGTGGGATTGTCGAGATTGAAGGCGGCGGCTTTGCTCTTGGCGTTTTTCGTCTTGGCCATGTCGGTTTCCATGTCTGCGCGTTTCAGCCCGCAGGCGGGAGACGCGCCGCGAATGCTGAGATCGCTGCACGCACAGCCGTCTCCTGGTCGCGATGCGGCACGTGTCCGCAGCTCTTCAGGGCGAGCCGCTCGACTGGACCTTGAGCAAACTCTGCGATGCGGTCGATCTGCGCCAGGGTGCCGTATTCGTCGTCCGTTCCCTGAATGAGAAGTGTCGGTATGCTTAACGCGCGCGCCTCGGGCTCCAGCGACCAGTCGCGAAACTCAGGGGCGCGCCATGTGTCGGCCCAACCGTAGAACGCGTCGTCGACGTGGGCGTGGTAGCGCGAAAGCCGCTCTCTCAGCGGCCCCTTTTCGTAAGTCTCGGCCGTGCGGACGATGCCGTCGATGCCAATGGGCTCGACGAAGATGTGCGGTGCCATCAGGACGAGACCAGAGGTCGCCCGGCCCGACGAGGCCGCGTGGATCAGTGCGATCGAAGCGCCGTCCGAATGACCGATCAGCAGCGGGCGCTGGATGCCCAGCTGATCGAGCAGGGCGGGAAGCACATCGAGCGCCTCTTCGTGCAGATAGCGTGGCGTGCGCGGCGCTGTGAGCCCGGCGGACTGCCCATATCCGAAGCGGGAATAGACGAGTGCGCTGGTGCCGATGTCGCGCGCAACCTTGTCGGGAAAGTCGCGCCACAGCGCCGCGCAGCCGAGGCCTTCATGCAGGAAGACGAGCGGCGGCCGGTTCGAGACCGGACCTGGAACAATGCGGTACTCGATGGCGCGCCCGCCGATGTCGGTGAACAGCATCGCTTTGGCCTCAAACCCCGAGCAGGCGCTGCACGAGTGCCTTGTCCGCCAACAGTGCCGCCGGCGGTCCCTCGTGCACAACTTCGCCCTTGACCAGAACGACGACCCGGTCGGCGATGCGCGCGAGCTCGGCGACGGACTTGTCGACGACGAGGCTCGCAAGGCCGCTGTCGCGCACGAGGCGCAGCGTAGCCCATATTTCCTCGCGGATCAGCGGGGCAAGACCTTCGGTCGCCTCGTCGAGGATAAGGAGCCGCGGATTGGTCACGAGCGCGCGCCCGATCGCGAGCATCTGCTGCTCGCCGCCGGAGAGTTGGTCGCCGCGATTGGTGCGCCGCTCGGCGAGGCGCGGAAACAGGTCGAGTATGCGGGCGATCGTCCATGCGGTGCTGCCGTCGGGGCCCGGCCGCGCCGCGATGTCGAGGTTCTCCAAGACGGACAGCGATCCGAAGATGCCGCGACCCTCTGGGACATAGGCAATGCCGAGACGCGAGCGCGCGAACGTCGGCAGGCGCGTCGCGTCGGTGCCGGCGAGTGAGACGCGGCCCGCGGCGGCAGGCACCAGCCCCATGACGGTGCGGATCAGCGTGCTCTTGCCCA
>CAZKZT010000236.1:0-3667 GCA_964557265.1 uncultured Hyphomicrobium sp. | reverse complement strand
CCCATGCCGTTGCGGCCCATGAGCGCGACCGTTTCGCCGGGGCGCACAGTCAGCGACACGCCGCGCAGGATGTGGCTGGTTCCGTAGAATACCTGGAGGCCGGATGCGGCGAGAAGTGCGTCGGTTCCGCTCATGCCGACGATCCAAGATAGGCGCGCTGGACGGCCGGGTCGGCGCGGATGGCGTCGGGCGGGCCGCTCGCGATCAGTGTGCCTTCGACCATGACGCTCATGCGGTCAGCGACGGCGAACACGAAATCCATGTCGTGCTCGATCAGCAGCACGGCGTGATCGCGCGCGAGGCCTTTCAGCAGGCGGGCGATAGCTTCGGACTCCTCGTTGCCCATGCCCGCGAGCGGTTCGTCGAGCAGAAGCAGGCGTGGCGCGCCCGCCAGCGTCATCGCGATTTCGAGCAGCCGCTGCTCGCCGTGGGAGAGTGTGCCGGCGATGCGGTGTGGCGCGTCCTGAAGCCCAATCCGCTCCAGCACCGCCGTGACGCGGTCGTCGAGGTCGTGCGCAGAGGCGCTCGGGCGCAACAGATTGCGCACCGGCGTGTGGATCGCCTGCGCGGCGAGGCGGACGTTGTCGCAAATCGAGAGTGGCGGGAAGATGTTGGTGCGCTGGAACGAGCGCGCGACGCCCGCCTGCGCCATCATCGGCGCTGAGGCGCTGGTCATGACGCGGCCGTCGAGGCGGATCGTGCCGGAGGTTGGCTTGAGCTCGCCCGAGAGGAGATTGACCAGCGTCGACTTGCCGGCGCCGTTCGGTCCGATCAGCGCGTGAAGTTCACCACGGCGCAAGGTGATCGAGACGTCGCGCACGGCAGCGAGTCCGCCGAACGATTTGCTCAACGCCTCGGTGTCGAGGACCGGTGTCGCATCCTCTTTCATGCGCCGGCTCGCGTGTCGGCGTCGGATCTGCGGCCCCCTGCCGGGTGGATGACGCGCGGCAATCTGAGGCTCGCGAGCCCGCGCGGCAAGGCGATCACGACGGCGAGGATGACGAGTCCCTCAAGCAGCAGCTTGCGCTCGGCCAGCGCCTGGATTCGCAATCCGAGATCGGTCAGGCCGATCGTGTCGAACGCGCGGGCGAAAGGCTTGTAGTCGCCCATGAGCTGCGGCAGTTCGCCGAGGCCGGTGAACGCGAGCGCGCCGAGGATTGGCCCGTGCAGCGATTGCAGGCCACCGAGCAGGATCATCAACAGCGCTTCCGCCGAGCGATGCCAGCCGACGAGCTCAGGGTTCACGAAGGCACGGTGCATGGCCCACATATGGCCCGCCACGCCTGCGAGCATCCCAGCGATCACGAACGCGGCGAGCTTGTAGCGATAGGTCTCGAAGCCGAGCGCGCGCATCCGGTGCTCGTTGACACGGATGCCTTCGAGCACACGGCCGAACAGCGATCGCAGCAGAAACGCCAACAGAAGATACATCGCAACAAGCTGGACGAGAGCGACGTAGTAGAGCGCGTACGGGCGCTGGCGGCGCGTGAAAGTCAGTTCGGCACCAAGGAACGAGAGCACGGGCCGCGCGAGATAGGCGCCATCGGTACCGCCGCCGAGCTTGGTATCGTGGAAGACGAAGAAGATCATCTGTCCGAAGGCGAGCGTCACCATCAGGAAGAAGAAGCCGCGCGTGCGCAACGACATCGCGCCGACGACGAGCGCGGCGGCACCCGCGACCAACATCGCGACCGGCAGCGTGATGGCGATTGAAAGGCCTGTGTCCTCAGGCGTGATCAGATAGACGGTGTAGGCCGCGAGGCCGTAGAAAGCGCCGTGACCGAGGCTGACCAATCCCGTGCCGCCGACGAGGAGCTGAAGGCTCAGCGCCAGCATCGCAGCGATCAGCGCCGTCGTTGCGAGTTCGACGTAGTAGGGTTGGACGAACTGCGGCAGGAACGCGAGCGCGATGGCGCCGATTCCCAGTCCGATGGCTCCGCGCGGTGTCGGCAGCATCCCTCGCCCCTCAGCTGCGCTGGCCGAAGAGGCCGGTCGGGCGCCACAGCAGGACCGCGGCCATCAGCAGGTAGATCGCGAGGCCTGCGATCTTCGGCGTATAGGCTTTGCCGAGTGTATCGACGAGACCGATCAGCAACGCGGACCAGAACGCGCCGGAGATCGAGCCCAAGCCGCCGATGACGACGACGACAAACGAGATGATCAGAAACCCGTCACCCATGCCGGGATAGACCGAGTAAAGCGGCGCAGCCAGAACGCCCGCAACGAGCGCAAGCGCGGTACCGACCGCGAACACCGTCATGTGGACGCGGCGCGCGTCGATGCCGATCACATCCACGATCTCGGGCTTCTCAGCGGCGGCGCGGATGACGGCGCCGGTGCGCGTCCGCTCGATCCAGAAGAACAGGGCGGCGGCGAGCACAAGGCAGACCGCAATGACCACAAACCGGTACGCAGAGTACGAGAACCCCACCGTGATCGGGACCGAGAAGTCGAACAGCGGCGGGACGGGCACGGAGTAGAAATCGTTGCCGACGAGGATCGAGCGGCCCTCCTCGAAGAGCAGGATCAGCGCGAACGTCAGAAGTACCTGGTCGAGGTGGTCGCGCTGGTAGAAGTGGCGGAACAGGCCGCGCTCGAGCAGGGCGCCGAAGGCGGCGCCGCCAAGAAGCGCCAGCGGCAGCGCCAGCCACCACGAGCCCGTTGCATGGGCGACCAAGTAGGCGACATAGGCGCCGATCATGAAAAGAGAGCCGTGGGCGAGGTTGATAATACCCATGACGCCGAAAATAAGGGTCAACCCGCTTGCGGTCAGAAACAGCAGCAGTCCGTACTGCACGCCGTTGAGAAGCTGGGCCAAAAAGCCGGCGAAACTCATGAGGATCCTCTGAGCGGCGCCTCCCCCCGGAAAAAATGCGGAACAGATGGCCGATCGGCTGCTTGTAGTGCATTCGCGGGCCGATCGGAACCCCGAAGCGCGGCATTCCGCCGCCGCCGTTCAGCATTCGACGAATGAGGCAGTTGCCCCGACCGGCCTGGCTCCCGATAATGGTCTGAATACAAGCCTGCCGATGGGGAGTGAGACGATGTCCGAGAAGATCTACGCCGTGCCGGCCGAATGGGCGAGCCGCGCCTGGGTCGATGAGGCGCGCTACCAGTCAATGTACAAGCGCTCGGTCGAGGATCCCGATGGTTTCTGGGGTGAGGCCGGCAAGCGGGTCGACTGGATCAAGCCGTACGCGAAGGTGAAGAACGTCTCGTTTGGACCGGGTGACGTCTCGATCAAATGGTACGAGGACGGCACGCTCAACGTCTCGGCAAACTGCATCGACCGGCATCTGAAGACGCGCGGCGATCAGATTGCCATCATCTGGGAAGGCGACGATCCGACGGTCGACGAGCAGATCACCTACAAGCAGCTCCATGAGCGGGTGTGCCGGTTCGCCAATGTGCTGAAGGCGAACGGAGTCAAGAAGGGCGATCGCGTCACCATCTACCTGCCGATGATCCCCGAGGCCGCCTACGCGATGCTCGCGTGCGCACGCATCGGCGCGGTGCACTCGGTCGTGTTCGGCGGCTTCTCGCCGGACAGCCTCGCGGGGCGCATCGAGGACGCAGAATCAAAGTTCATCATCACGGCGGACGAAGGCCTGCGCGGTGGCCGGCCGATCCCGCTCAAGAAGAACACCGACGCCGCGCTCGCGAAGGC
>CAZKZT010000235.1:0-6427 GCA_964557265.1 uncultured Hyphomicrobium sp. | reverse complement strand
CGGAACGTGTACAGCTCGACGCCTTGGTGGCTGCTCGCTGCGCCGTCATCCCGCCGGACTTCGGTCATGCCGAACGTCATGACCGAGAGGTCGGGCAGGTGGCGATAGACGACATCATGGAACCGCTGCTCGCTGAACAGTTCCTTCTGGCGCTCGAAATGCTCCCGGATCGCATCAGGGCTGGCGAGAAGGCGGAAACCGCCGGCGCCATCCTGGCCGCGCCACTGGAAATCCGGTGTCACGACGCGGTAAAGCGCATCGACATCCTTTTTGAAGAAGGCGCGCCCGAACGCCTTGAACAGCTCCTCGCGCTCAGCCAGTGCCGCGCCGGTCAGTGCCATTTTTCCAAGTCTCCCCAGGGTTTGATGGTTTATTCGGGGGGCTTTCGCCGAACGGCAAACTTTGCAGGTCCGCCAAGTCAGGCTAAGACAGTCGGCAAATTCTTACGCCACCACAGGGACACGATGCCATGAACATCCACGAGTACCAAGCCAAGGAACTCTACCGGCAGTACGGCGTGCCGACGGGCAAAGGGTTTCCGGCGTTTACGGTGGCTGAGGCGGTGGATGCGGCGAAGAAGTTGCCGGGCCCGGTCTGGGTGGTGAAGTCCCAGATCCATGCCGGTGGCCGCGGCAAGGGCAAGTTCAAGGAGGCTTCGGCGGGGACTGGCGGCGGTGTCCGGCTCGCCAAGTCGATCGACGAGGTCGAAGCGTTTGCGGGGCAGATGCTGGGCAACACGCTGGTCACGCTCCAGACGGGGGCCGAGGGACGTAAGGTCCAGCGTCTCTACATCGAGGACGGTTCGGCCATCGCGCGTGAGCTGTATCTCTCGGCGCTCGTGGACCGTAACACCAGCCGCGTTTCGTTTATCGTTTCGACCGAAGGCGGCATGGACATCGAGAAGGTCGCCCACGACACGCCTGAGAAGATCGTGACGTTCTCGATCGATCCGGCGTCGGGCTACTTCCCCTATCACGGCCGCAAGGTCGCGTTTGCGCTGGGCCTCAGCGGCGATCAGGTCAACCAGTGCGTCAAGCTGATCGGCAACCTCTACCGGATGTTCGTCGAGAAGGACATGGCGCTGCTCGAGATCAACCCGCTTGTCGTCACCAAGGACGGCAACCTGCTGGCGCTCGACGGCAAGATGAACTTCGACTCGAATGCGCTGTTCCGCCAGAAGGACGTCGTCGCGATGCGCGACCTCGATGAGGAGGATCCCTCAGAGGTCGAAGCGTCGAAGTACGATCTGTCCTACGTCAAGCTCGACGGTCAGATCGGTTGCCTTGTCAACGGCGCCGGCCTCGCCATGGCGACGATGGACATCATCAAGCTTCATGGCATGGAGCCCGCGAACTTCCTCGACGTCGGCGGTTCGGCATCGAAGGAGAAGGTGACAGCCGCGTTCAAGATCATTCTCAATGATCCGAGCGTGAAAGGCATCCTGGTCAACATCTTCGGCGGCATCATGCGCTGCGATATCATCGCGGAAGGCGTCGTGGCGGCAGCACGCGAACTTGGCGTGACGGTGCCGCTGGTCGTGCGCCTCGAAGGCACCAACGTCGAACTCGGCAAGAAGATCATGGCCGAGTCGGGCCTCAAGATCCTCAGCGCCGACAATCTCGCGGATGCAGCAAAGAAGATCACCGACGCCGTGAAGGCGGCCGGCTGACCGCACCGCGCATCGCTCGACCACGACTTGTGGCATATCAATGGCGTCCAGGCAGCTATGTCTGGGCGCCATTGCTATTGAGCGCGCGTTGATCAAGGATGGCGCCGCTTCCCCCACGCAGCCCTTTCTGGAGATCACGGCATGGACCTCGGCACGACCAAGATGATCGCCCGCAAAGAAGGCGGCATCGGCTGGATGATCTTCAATCAGCCCGAGAAGCGCAACGCCGTCTCCTACGAGATGTGGCTCGCGATCCCGAAGATCATTGCCGACTTCGAGGCCGATCCGGACGTGCGCGTCATTGTTCTCACCGGCGCCGGCGACAAAGCATTCGTGTCCGGTGCCGATATCTCCGAGTTCGATAAGAAGCGCGATCGCGCAGAGACCATCAAGGCCTACGACGAGGCAGGCTCGGCGGCGCAGTCGGCGATCACCAACGTGAGCAAGCCGACTATCGCCATGATCCGCGGCTTGTGCGTCGGCGGCGGCGTTGCCATCGCACTGACAACCGACATTCGCATCTGTGGGCATGACAGCTTCTTCGCGGTGCCTGCGGCGCGGCTCGGTCTCGGTTACCGCACGTCGGGAATCAAGAAGCTGGTCGATATCGTCGGTCCCGCATTCGCCAAGGAGATCTTCTTCACGGCGAACCGCTTTACCGCCGAGGACGCACGGATCATGGGGCTCGTTAATCGGGTTGTGCCGTTGGAGGAACTGGAAGCCTACGTGCGCAAATACGCGGCAACGATTGCCGACAACGCACCGCTGACGATCAAGGCCGCCAAGCTCGCGATCAATTCGGTGACGAAGGATGCCGACAAGCGTGACGTCGCGACGGTCGACGCCGCGATCGAGGCCTGCTTTGCGAGTGAGGACTACGTCGAAGGGCGCCGTGCCTTCATGGAAAAGCGCCGGCCGACATTCAAGGGTCGCTGATCACGGTTCGAGAGCGCGGGGAGGGCCGAGATGTCCATCGAGACGCGTTTGACCAAGCGACTGAGTATCAAGCATCCGATCATACAGGCGCCTATGGCATTTGCCGCAGGCGGCCAACTTGCCGGTGCGGTGACGCGCGCGGGCGGCCTTGGATTGATAGGCGGCGGTTACGGCGATGTCGCCTGGATCGAGGAGCAATTCCGCGAGGCGGGAAACGCGCGTGTCGGCGGCGGCTTCATCACGTGGTCGATGGCGCAGTCACCTCAGTTGCTCGAGGTGATGCTCGCGCATAAGCCTGCGGCGGTGTTCCTGTCGTTCGGCGATCCGCGCCCGTTTGCACGGGACATTGTCGCGTCCGGGGCCGTGCTGATCTGCCAGGTGCAATCGGCAGCCGATTGCCGCGAGGCGCTGGAAGCGGGTGCCGAGGTGATCGTCGCGCAAGGAACTGAAGCCGGCGGCCATGGTGCGCGGCGCGCGACGATGACGCTGGTGCCCGAGATCGCGGACCTGCTCGCGCGGGAGTCGCCTGATACGCTGTTGTGTGCGGCGGGCGGCATTGCGGACGGCCGCGGACTTGCTGCGGCGCTCGCGCTGGGCGCTGACGGCGTCGTCGTCGGTACGCGGTTCTGGGCGGCGGAAGAGTCGCTTGTTCACGCCAACGTGCGAGCGGCGGGAATCGCTGCAACAGGCGATGATACGGTGCGGACTTCGGTGACCGACATCATCCGCAAGAAGGATTGGCCGGATCGGTTCGACATTCGCGTTGCGCGCAATGCGTTCATCGAGCAGTGGCATGGCCGCGAGGCTGAACTGTCCAATTCCCTCGATGCTGAGATTGCGCGCTACGACGCCGCGGCGAAGGCCGGGGATGCCAGCGTGTCCGCCGTCATTGTCGGTGAAGCGATCGGCATCATCGAATCCGTCGAGACGGCGGCTGACATTGTCGAGCGCATGGTGAACGAAGCAGGCGATGTGTTGAAGTCAACAGCGCGGATGGCGAAGTAGCTCTTGCCGCCGGCTGCTGGCGAGAGGCGGTCGCCCCTGCGCAGTGCCAGGCTGGCGGCGATGCCATGGACAGATTCTCAAACAAGCCGCGAAAATCGACCTTCAATCGGATAACCTGGATCGGTGTAGCCCGGCGTCGAGGGATGGCCCGGCGCAACGAGGCTGTCGACGATGGCTTCGTCGTCGGCGGTCCATTTATACTCGAGTGCGCCGGGATAGACGGACCACTGCTCGAACGTGCGCGGCCCGGCGATGACCGATGAGATCGCCGCGTTATTGAGCACCCATGCGACAGCGAAGTGGATGAGGCTCACGCCCTTCGCATCGCAATGCGCCTTCAGCTTGGACGCGATGGCGAGCGACTCAGGCCGCCACTCCGTCTCCATCATTCGCTTGTCGCTGCGGCCGGCGCGTGTGTCGGAGGGCGCATTGCTGCCCGGCACGTATTTGCCCGACAGCACGCCGCGCGCAATCGGGCTATAGGAGGCGATGCCGAGGCCATTGGCGCGCGCGGCGGGCAGCACCTCGACTTCGGGCATCCGGTTCATGAGATTGTAGTAGGGCTGCAGCACGACAGGGGCCGGCGCGCCGACCTCGCGGCATGCGGCCATGATCGTCGGAATGTGCCAGGCGCGGACGTTGGAAAGCCCCCAATAGCGCAGCTTGCCGGCGCGGATGAGATCGCCGAACGAGTTCGCGACGTCCTCCCATGTTGCGTTCGGGTCGACGCGGTGGATGTAGTGGATGTCAATGTGGTCGGTGCCCAGCCGCTTCAGCGATGCGTCGGTGGCGTCCATGATGTGGCGCCGCGACAGCCCGCGATCGTTCGGTCCCGGCCCGGCGGGTTGAGCAAGTTTGCTCGCGAGGATCCAATGGCCGCGCTTCGCCTTGATCACGCGGCCAGTAACCTCCTCGGAGCGTCCGCCTTCGTAGACGTTCGCTGTGTCGATGAAGTTCACACCGAGATCGGCTGCGTGATCGGTGATCCGCTGTGCGTCGGCTTCAGTGGCGGGGCCACCGAACATCATCGTCCCGAGACACAGCTCCGAGACCTTGAGCCCGCTGCGTCCCAGTGTGCGATAGCGCATGGCGGCCATGGGGCGTCTCCCGGAAAAGATGGACCGTTGATTTGGCCGGCGCGAAAGCGCGACGGCATTGCGTAGCATGGCGCAAACGCGCGCGCGCTGTCACTCGCGAATTAACCGCCGCCTTTTCGCGCTTTCACGACCTCCGCGAAGACGTGATCCGGGCCAGGGAACCGGCGATCGCGCACCTCTGCCGCATAGGCGGCGATGGCGCTGTCTGCGTCTCGCCCGAACTCGGCGTAGCGTTTGACGAACTTGGGCCGGAAATCGCTGAACAGGCCGAGCACGTCATCAATCACGAGAATCTGCCCGTCGCACGCGACGGACGCACCGATCCCGATCGTCGGAACCGCGATCGACTGCGTGATGGTCTGCGCGAGCGGTTCGGTGATCTTCTCAAGGACGACGGAGAATGCGCCTGCGTCCGCTACGGCTTTTGCGTCAGCAAGAATACGCTTCGCTGCATCGCCGCGACCTTGGACCTTGTAACCGCCAAACGCATTGACGGCCTGCGGCGTCAGTCCGATGTGCGCCATCACGGGAATGCCCCGCCGTGTCAGGAACTCGACGGTTGCGGCCATGCTCTCGCCGCCTTCGATCTTGACGGCACCGCAGTTGGTTTCCGCCATGATCCGCGCTGCGCTGCGGAAGGCTTGTTCCGGGCTCTCCTCGTAGGAGCCGAAAGGCAGGTCGACAACGACCAGCGATTGCTCGGCGCCGCGATCGACGGCCTTTCCGTGCATGATCATCATGTCGAGGGTGACGCCGACGGTGGACGGCAGCCCGTGCAGCACCATGCCGACGCTGTCGCCGACCAGGATCACTTCGCAATGGCGATCAACGATGCGGGCGAGGGGCGTGGTGTAGGCGGTCAGGCAGACGATCGGTTCGCCTCCTTTGCGGGCCGAGATGTCGGGGGCGGACAAAGCCTTGTTCGTGTGTGTCGCGCTCATTGGTCTCTATGTTGGTTGGAGTGGCTTCGCGCGAGGCGCGGATAGCGTTCTTTCTATCCCGTTTGGCGCCTCATAGACACCCGTAGGCGCACGATCAGCCTCCCGCTTATCGCGCAAGAGCCGCGGCGTATCGAAGGCATGAAGCAAGCACTCCGGCGGATCATAGAAAGCGAAGCCTGCTCACGGCGATAGTCTGAGAGGCGACGAAAAATATAGTGGCGCCATCCGGCACACCGTGCCTAATATGTCAGGCGGAATGCGTAGCGCCACAAAAACAAGAAGGGCGCGAGAGAAATCCATCGGAGGAAACTACCTATGACTAAGAAGACTATCAGCCGTCGGCGCTTTGTTGCCACGGGCGCTGCGGCTACGGCTGGCGTTGTCGCTGCGCCGTATGTGAGTTCGGCGCAGTCGGCTGGCACGCTCAAAGTCGGATTCTGGGACCACTGGGTCCCGGGTGCCAACAAAGCCATTGAGAGCGTCGCGAAAGCCTGGGGCGAAAAGGAGAAGGTGAACGTCGAGATCGACTTCATCACGTCGCAGGGCAACAAGATCCTGCTGACGATCGCCGCCGAGGCGCAGGCGAAGTCCGGTCACGACATCCTTTCGCTTCCGACTTGGCAGCCTGCCCGTCACGTCGACTCGCTTGAGAACGTCGGCGATGTGATGACCGATCTCATCAAGCAGAATGGCGCGGTCAACGCGACGGTCGAGTATCTCGGCAAGATCAACGGCAAGTGGGTTGGCGTCCCTTCGACGGCAGGCAGCCAGATCAAGGG
>CAZKZT010000234.1:0-6433 GCA_964557265.1 uncultured Hyphomicrobium sp. | reverse complement strand
GAGCTGGAGCGCTACATGCTCCACCAGCTCACCGAGCTCGACGTCGTCGTGCGCAAGGCCTACGCGGAATACGACTACAAGCGCGTCGTCTCGACGCTGACGCAGTTCATGAACACCGAGCTGTCGGCGTTCTACTTCGACATCCGCAAGGATGCGCTCTACTGCGATGCGCCGTCGAGCCTGCGCCGCCGCGCCGCGCTCACCTGCGTCGAGCACATCTTCCGCTGCGTGACGACGTGGCTGGCGCCGATCCTCGTCTTCACCGCCGAGGAAGCATGGCTCACGCGCTACCCGAGCGAGGACGGCTCGGTGCACGTCGAGACGTTTCCCGAGGTGCCGCCACATTGGCCGGACAGGGCGCTGGCAGCGAAGTGGGCCAGCATCCGCGCCGTCCGCTCGGCTGTCACGGGCGCGCTCGAGATCGAACGCGCAGCGAAGCGGATCGGCTCGAGCCTCGAGGCCGCGCCTGTCGTCTACATCACCGACAAGCGTGCGTTCGACGCGATTGCAGGCGTCGACATGGCGGAGATCTGCATCACGTCGGGCATCGAGATCGTCGAGAGCGACGCACCGGAGGGTGCCTTCAAGCTGCCGGATTGGGATGCGGTTGGTGTGGTGCCGTCCCGTGCCGAGGGCAAGAAGTGCGCCCGCTCGTGGCGGATCACGGCCGACGTCGGCAGCGACCCGGCCTATCCCGACCTCTCGGCCCGCGACGCCGCCGCGATGCGCGAGATCGACGCCGCATGAGCACACCCGACGTCGACGCACCAGCGACCGCCACATCCAGCCGTCCCGGCTGGCTGTGGGGCCGTCACGCCCCACTCGGCTTCTCGCTCGCGCTCGCCACGTTCGTGATCGATCAGGCCTACAAGTGGTGGATGCTCAACGTCTACGACATCGCGGCCCGGCAGCCGGTTGCGCTCACCCCGTTCTTCGACCTCGTGTTCGTGATCAACAAGGGCATCAGCTATGGGATGCTCGCCCAGGACGGACACGGCGGACAGTGGGCGCTGGCGGCATTCGCCGTGGTCACATCGATCGCGCTGTGGATCTGGCTGGTGCGCGGCCACATCAACCCGTTGATCGCCGCCTCATTGGGCTTGATCATCGGCGGCGCACTCGGCAACGCACTGGACCGCGTCATCCGCGGCGGGGTCGCGGATTTCTTCCATTTTCACATCGGCGACTGGAGCTGGTACGTGTTCAATCCCGCCGACGTGGCCATAGTTGCTGGGGTCATCGGGCTGCTATATGACTCTTTCAGGCCGAATCGCAAAGAAGCCGCAAAGCCCTCTTAAGGCAAAGTTAAAATGGGCATTCTGCCGTCTGGCGCACCGGGGGATCGGGGTGACAGCAGGCACAGCAGGAGCGCACTCAGCATGGCCGTCAACGGGCGAAAGCTGAAAACAGGCATGGCCGTGACCGTAACAGCCGCGGCTTTCCTTCTCGGGGGCTGTGCGGACGGCATCGAAGTGAACAGCCGCTTGCTCGATTCGGTCGGCCTGAGCACTGCCGCTCTCAGCGGCAAGAGGTCCGAACCAAAATTGCAGCCGCGTGCCCCGCTCGTCCTGCCGCCGAGCACCAAGCAGCTTCCCGAGCCCGGCTCGTCGTTGCCGCCGCAGCCTGGCGAAGTCGCTGGCACCCAGGCTTGGCCGAAGGACCGGGACCAAGAGCGCATCGCGAGCGCCCAGGACAAGCAGCGTCAGCAGGCCGAGTACTGCCGCGATGGCAACTGGAAAGAGCGCGCCATCGATCAGGACAACGGTGGCATGGAAGGCCCGCAGGGGCGGTGCGGCTCGATTTTCAGCGTGATCGGCGGATTCTTCGGCGGCAACACGCCGGCGCCCGACCCGATGGAAGGCGGCATTCGCTAGTCCAAGTTTTCGCACCCAGCATTTGGTGCGATGCAAAAAAACTTGCTGCAATGCAAAATTCGACCTATATAAGGTAGGCTGAGTTGGGATGGCCTGCAGGCATACGCCTGTTTGGTTGCATCGCGTATTCGTGGAGCCGTGCCTTGACCCCTTACGCGCTGCCGTCGACCTTCGCGCAACTGTGGATCGACAGCTCCGTGCAGGTGCTCCAATCGGCGACTGCGTTCTGGGGACAGGTCCTCAGCAGCGTGCCGACGAACATCACGACGCCGCAGCGCACATCCACTGCCGCACCCTGGTGGAAGGCACCGGACACCGGTTCAACAGCGCCCGCCGCTTTCGATCCCTTCGCCTGGGCATCGATGTGGGTTCCGCCTTCCGCGGCCAGCCCGTCTTCCTCCACTGCCGCCAATATCTGGGCGCCCTGGCTGCCGCAGCAGGCTCCCGCCGCCGCATTCGCCAACCCGATGGAGCTGTGGCAGCAGGTGTGGTTGCAGAACCTGCCGCAGCTGACCGCGATCGGCGCCTCGATGGCCCTTCCGGCGGCACGGGCCGGGACTGCTTGGCCGAACGCGACCGTAGCCCCGGCGGCAGCCGTTCCGGCAGCGTGGCAGCCGATTGCCACAGCCTACCGGACGGCGAATGGACACGCGATGGCGGCTGTGCTGCGCACGCTTGCCGACGTCGTGGAGCCGAAGTCACGCCCCGCCGACATCATGTCGTTCTGGACGGCGCCGCTCAGCACGCGCCACTGACCGGTCCGGCTTTACGCCTTCTGCTCCCACCGGCCGGCATCGCTCTGGCGCCAATAGGTTGCCTTGGCACCTGAGGCGCGCACGCGTTGCCATTGCTGGCGCGCCTGGACCAGCGCTTCCTCGTCACGCCCATCGAACATGACGACGATGCGCACATACCCCGTGAAGCTCTCCATGTCGGCGCCATCGAGCAGGAAGCGGACACCGGCGCCATTGGGATTCTCCGGCCCGACAGTCAGCAGGATCGGCTGGCGCTCCGTCGCGCCATCCTTGGCGGTGCCGTGCGGCAGGAAGCTGTCATCGGCATAGGTCCACAGATGTGCGTCGAGCGCTTCGAGCCGCTCCACACTGCCCGCCTGAACCACGGCACGCCATCCGCGCGACAGCGTGCGCTCGAGAAGGCTCGGCAGCACACGCTCGAGCGGCTGACGTTCGAGATGATAGAATAGAACTTCCGTCGCAGTGTCGGTCACAGGTGATTTCCCCGGCGTGCGCGCCATACTCTATCAATGATTGGCGCGCAGCATATACCAGCCGGCACGAGGCACGCTCGTCTCTCTTGATACCCTTGGCCGCGCTCACGTATGGTGATGCGTTGAAGCACGGACCAGAAGGCGGCGGCGCGGTGACCGAGCAGCAAAAGCAGTTTCCCGAGTTCTACGTCACGGCCCCGCAGGCGTGCCCCTATCTCCCGGGCCGGTCCGAGCGCAAACTGTTCACCCATCTGACGCACGACAAGCCCCGCGCCCTCATCGACAATCTCCTCAAGGGCGGTTTCCGGCGCAGCCAGAACATCGCCTATATGCCGTACTGCGAAGGCTGTCAGGCGTGTGTCTCGGTGCGCGTTCTGGTCAACGATTTCGAGTTCGGCCGCACCTTCCGCCGCATCAAGGAGCGCAACAGCGATCTGTCCGCGCGCCGCATCCAGGCCACCGCGACGTCCGAGCATTTCAGCCTGTTTCGCGCCTACATCGATGCGCGGCATGGCGACGGCGGCATGGCCGACATGAGTGTGCTCGACTACGCGATGATGGTCGAGGACTCGATCGTCGATACCTTCCTCACCGAGTATCGCCTCGCCCAGGGCAAGCCGCACCTTCACCGTCCCGAGAGTGCGCCGCTGAAAGCCGTGGCCTTGTGCGATCAGCTGTCCGACGGCATCTCGATGGTCTACAGCTTCTACGATCCCGAAGCGGACAATCGCAGCATCGGCACCTACATGATCCTCGAGCACATCGACTATGCACGCCGGCTCGGCTTGCCGTACCTCTACCTCGGCTATT
Source organism: uncultured Hyphomicrobium sp. (assembly GCA_964557265.1). Lineage (GTDB taxonomy): Bacteria > Pseudomonadota > Alphaproteobacteria > Rhizobiales > Hyphomicrobiaceae. The sequence continues at coordinate 2,521 of CAZKZT010000234.1, read as the reverse complement.
GGATCGAGGGCTCGCGGAAGATGAGCTACAAATCGCGTTTCATGCCGCAGGAGCATCTCGGCACCGACGGCTGGATACGGGCTTGACCAGCCTCGCGTACCACTCATAGGCTTCGCGACAACGCGCCGCCGATTGCTCCGGATAGGGCGCGTAACACCACAAGTCATCACAGCGTTCCGCGCGGGTGTCTGCAAGCGCCCGCGATGAACAGCGCGGCCGCCGCAACCATGCGGCGCGGAATGAACGAAGTACGCGCTTGATGGAGCCGCTGCCGGCACCACCAGGCGCGATGGGGCGGAATAGCGTGACGGAATGGCTCGCAGTGCTGGCGGATCTGCCCTTCGGGGCGCTCGCACTGCGTATGGGGGCCGTCGCTGTCGTTGTTGTTGCGGTGGCGCTGATCTCCGAGCGCGTCGGCCCGTTCTTTGGTGCCATGGTCGCCTCGTTACCGACCTACACGGGGCCGATCCTCGTCTTCCTCGCGATGGATTTTCCGCCGGAACATCTGGAGCGAATCGCTGTCGCGGCGGTCGCCTCGTGCGGCGTCGTGCCGGTCAATTCTCTGCTCTATGCCGTTCTCGCACGGCGCGGGCATTCGATGATCGTCAGTCTGCTCGGCGCACTTGCAGGGTGGTTCGCCTGCGCCATCTTTGTGCAGATGTACGACTGGTCGCTCGTCGAGGCGTTCATTTTCGCCATACCCATCTATGCCGTCGCGCTGCTGCTTGCGCCCCACTTCATGAACGCGACACCGCTGAAGGCCGGCAATCGTTCCTGGATCGATCTGGCCGTCCGCGTGCTTATGGTTACGAGCGTCGTCGGCATCGTGAATGCGGCCAGCCCATTCGTACCGGCCCAGGTTACCGGCGTCCTGTCGATCGTCCCGATCGTGACCGCGAGCCTCATCATCGTGCTGCACCCTCGGATTGGCGGCCCCGCGACGGCGGCGCTGCTCGCGCACACCATCGGCGGGCTGATCGGGATGCTGTTCGCGCTGACATTCGTCGCGGCGACGGTCGTCCCGTGGGGGCCGGTACTTTCGCTCTCGTTGGCGCTCGCCATCTGCGTGTCGTGGAATCTGATGCTGATCGTGGTGCGGCAGGGCCGCGCCATCCTCAAGCGTCAGCCCACCTGACGCGACGTCAATCGACGACGGCTTGCGCCTCGATCTCGACCTTCATGCGCGGATCGACGAGGCCCTTCACCTCAACCAATGTCGACGCGGGCCGATGATCGCCGAAGTACGCTACGCGGCGCGGATTGATCGACGCCCGCTCGCTGATATCCGTCATGAAGACCTGCACCTTCGTGACGTGCTGAGGCCCGGCGCCTGCCGCCTTGAGGCACTTGTCCATCACATCCATCGCGATATCGAACTGCGACACGGTATCGGTCGGGATGTGACCGTTCTCTTCCATGCCGACGATACCCGACACCCACACGAGGTTGCCCGCGCGGACAACGTGGCAGTAGTGGCTGACCGGCGCCATGATGCCCGGAACCATGATGCGTTGAATCATCGGATGTTCTCCCTGAGATTGTGAAGTCGCGGTTCTGCCGGCACACTCCTGCCTTGCGCGCGATGGCTCAGCCTCGCACGGTGGGCACGCCCACGCTACGGTGCAGTCCAACAGGGAGGAACAAGGCCATGATCGAAGCCACGATCGACATCGCCACCCGCGACGGCGCGATGGAAACATTCGTCTGCCGGCCGGATCGCGGAACTCATCCAGCCGTCCTGCTGCTCATGGATGCGCCCGGCATCCGCGAGGAGCTGCACGACATGGCGCGGCGGCTCGCGACCGTCGGCTACTGCGTACTGCTGCCGAACCTCTACTATCGCGCCGGACGCGACTCGAAATTCGATCCGGCGACCGTGCTCACCAGCGGCGCGCCCGAGTACACGCGCATGCGCGCGATCCGCACCAAGATGACGATCCCGCCCGTGATGGACGATGTGGCCGCGATGATGACCTTCCTCGAGACACAGGAAGGTGTGAAGCCGGGTCCGATCGGCGTGCACGGCTACTGCATGAGCGGACCCTATGCGCTCGCAGCCGCGGCCCGCTATCCCGATCGTGTCGCCGCGGCCGCTTCATTCTACGGGACGTGGCTGGTCAGCGATGCGGTGGAAAGCCCGCACCTCACGCTCGGCAAGGCGAAGGGCGAGCTCTACATCGGCTGTGCGGAGATCGACGAGCTGGCGCCGCTGCCGATGGTTGCCGAACTCAAGAAGCTGTTCGATGCGTCGGGCAATCCGGGCGAGCTCGAAATTTATCCCGGCGTGCACCACGGCTTCGGCTTCCCGAACCGCAAGATCTACGAAAAGCACGCCGCGGAGCGCCACTGGGAGCGCTTGATTTCGCTGTATCGGCGGCGGTTGGGCTGAGAGTGCGCCACATAGAGCGCGTCGGCCTTTAGTGGCATCGGCGCGGTCGCGCGAGCGCGTTCCATGTATTTGATTTGGAGTCTGATTCACGCTCTCGATGGAAGCTCGAGCGCTTCCATCTCGACCGATCAG
>CAZKZT010000233.1:0-6440 GCA_964557265.1 uncultured Hyphomicrobium sp. | reverse complement strand
CTGCAATAGTCGGTAGCGGCCGAAGGCCGCGAGGTGAAATCGCCAACCGGCGAGGCAGCGGCCGCGGCGCGTGTAGGCGAAGCCGTACGCGTCCGCGCAAAGAAAAAGCAGCGCTCACTTCCGATCCGGCGGCGTCGTGTCTCCCGCCCCGAGAGCGCGCTGCATGATCACGCTGTCGAGCCAGCGGCCGTGCTTGTAGCCGACCGAGTGGATCACACCGCAGTAGGTGAACCCCAGCGCGCGGTGCAGGCCGATCGACCCCGCGTTGCCGCTGTCGCCGATCACTGCGATCATCTGGCGGAACCCCATCGCCGTCACGATCTCGATCAGCTCGGCGAGCAGCGCCTTGCCGACACCGAGGCGGTGCGCATCCGGCGACACGTAGACCGAGTTCTCGACGCTGTTGCGGTAGGCGGGGCGCGTCCGGTAAAGGCCCGCATAGGCATAGCCGAGCACGCGGCCATCCTTCTCGGCGACCAGATAAGGGAAGCCCGCGTCGATCACCGCGCGCATCCGCTTCGTCATCTCGGCGGCGTCAGGCGGCTCGATCTCGAAGCTCGCGAACCCGTGGAGGACGGCGTGCGCATAGATGGCGGCGATTGGAGAAATGTCCGCATCGCGGACCGGGCGGACGGTTACGGCTGACATAGGCGGCACTCGCGGACGGAACCAAAACCGGCGGGCCGCCGGCGGGTTCGCGTATCGCGCGCCCCTTTCCCGCGCAAGACGGTGCCCTGCCCAATTATCGTGCAGCCGGGCAGACACCCCAAACGCAACAAGGGCCCCGCCTTCCAGCAGGGCCCTCGTCCGTCCTACTCAGTCGCGCCGACAGTCACCCGTCAGCCAACCGAATTCGTTATCACTCGCGGCTGCCGAACAGCGCCAGCATGCCCTGGAACATGTTGATGAAGTCCAGGTAGAGGTTCAGCGCGCCCATCACGGCACCCTTCGCCATCATCGTGCTGTCACCCGCGATCTCGTAGTAGTTGTCCTTGATCTGCTGCGTGTCGTAGGCGGTAAGGCCCGCGAACACGAGGACGCAGATCGCAGAAACCGCGAAGTACAGGGCCGGCGACTGCAGCCAGATGTTGACCAGCGACGCGAGGATCAGGCCGATCACACCCATGAACAGGAACGTGCCCCAGCCCGAGAGATCCTTCTTCGTCGTGTAGCCGTAGAGGCTCAGCGCCGCGAACATTGCGGCGGTCACGAAGAAGATCTGCGTGATGGAGTAGCCAGTGTAGCGCAGGAAGATCGTCGACAGCGACGCGCCCATCACGGCCGCGAAGGCCCAGAAGGCGAGCTGCGTTGCGCCAACGCTCATCGAATAGACGCGGAAGGACAGGAAGAAGACGAACGCCAGCGGGGCGAGAACGATCACCCACATCAGCGGCGAACCGTAGAGGGCCTTACCCGTCTGCGTCAGCAGAACGCCGTTGCGCAACTGCGCCGCTGCGAGCTGCGGGTCGCTGGTCGTGAGCAGCGAGAACATGGCGAAGGCAACAATGCCCGTCAGCACAATGCCCGCAGCCATGTAGTTGTAGACGCCCAGCATATAGCTGCGCAGCCCTTCATCCATTACGCCAGGCTCGGCGCGCGTCGCGACGCCAAATCGCCCGTAACGCTTGTCGAGTTCAGCCATTTGTTATGTTTCCCTTCGATCCTCGTGGCGGCATGTCATGTCGTCAGCCGGACTACGGAGCAAATATGTAGGTGTCGGCCCATACTTTCAAGCCGCTTCCAGTTCCGCCGCCCTTAATTCCTGGTTATGTTGACGTTATTCTGCATACATCGTCGCAAAGTCGATGCTTAACCTTCACTCGGAGCGCAAATACGGGACCGCCGGCGCCCTGAGCACCCGCCACGTCCCGAGCCCGCCGAGCAGCGCGATCAGGACCAGCGAAGCACCCAACGCCTGCCCGATCGCCCATCCGGAGAGCACGAACGGCAGCGTCATGATCTTCGTCGTCACGATCCAGGCGGCAAGGCCGCCAAGGAAGACCGCGAGGGTCGCCGCGATCAGCGCCAGCAACGCATACTCGGTTGCGTGGGCGGCCAGGATGCGTGCCCGCGTCGCGCCGAGCGCTTTGAGGATGACGGCGGTCTGGAGCCGGCGGCGCTGAGCGGCGGCCAGCGCTCCGGCGAGCACCAGCGCACCCGCGAGCAGGGTCACGCCGCCAGCCGCCCGCACGGCTGTAATGATGCGCCGGAACAGCGTGTTGAACGAGTTGATCGCATCCTTGACGCGGATCGCGGTCGAGGCCGGGTAGGCCTTGCCGATGGCGCGGGACAAATCGGCTTCGCGGGCGAGTGGCGTCGCAGGATCGAGGGCGACCGTCGCCAGTACGTTATGCGGCGCCGCCTGGAGCGTGTTCGGCGAGAACACCATCACGAAGTTGATGGCCAGGCTCTCCCAGCGCACCTCTCGCAGGTTGGCGATCCGCGCCGTGACGTTGCGGCCGAGCACGTTGACCGTAACCGTATCGCCGATCCCGACGCCGAGCGCCTTGGCGATCTCGACCTCGAAGGAAACCTGCGGTTCACCGGCATAGCCCTTCGGCCACCAGTTCCCGGCAACCACCGTCGACCCTTCCGGCACGTCGTCCGAATAGCTGAGACCCCGGTCCCCGTTGAGCACCCATTGCGCTTCAGGGCTGACGCGCAACTGCTCGGAGGAATGCCTGCCGACCTGCACGATGCGCCCGCGCAGCATCGGCGCGTGACTGACGCGCGCGCCGGGCGTTTCCTTCTCGACCAGCGTCCGGAAGCCGTCGACCTCTTCACGTGGCAAATCGAGGACGAAGAAGTTGGGCGAGTTCTTCGGCACGCGTCCGCTGAGCTCGTTGACGATCGAGGCGTCGACCAGCGCCACGGCGACCAGCAGCGACAGGCCGGAGCCGAGCGAGACGACAACGGCTCGCGTCAGTCCACCCGGCGCACCGAGGCTGCCGAGCGCCAATGACAGCGAGGGCCGGCGCGGCCGAGGCAGCCGCCGCGCGAGCCGCGTGATGCCGTCGCCGAGCAGCGCGAACACGACGAGCAACCCCGCCGCACCTGCGCAGAAGGAGAGCGCGATCCGCTTCGAATCGGACGACATGACCGCCAGCGCCAGAAGTGCGCCGCCCACCACGACCGTCGCCGCGATGAACGGCCAGCTCGGCCAATTCTTGCTATCGCCCACCTGATCGCGAAACAGCACGCTCGGGCGGATCTGCTCGATCCGGCCGAGCGGCCACAGCGTGAACAACAGCGTCACCAGGAAGCCGTAGGCAACGGCCATGAGAACGGCGCCCGGCCGGAACGTGGCCTCGGCCCTGAACGGTAGCGCCTCCCCCACCAGCGCATCGACGATCCACGGCACCAGCAAGCCGGCCGCGACACCAATCGCGATGCCGATCGCGGCAATCGCGACGACCTGGACCAGATGCAGCGCGAACACCATGCGCCCGGTGGCGCCGAGGCTGCGGAACGTGGCGATCACCTTGCGGCGGCGATCGATGTAGGTCGCGACCGCGTTGGCGACACCAACGCCGCCGACCAGCAGTGCGGTGAGCCCGATCAGCGTCAGGAACTGGCGCACGCGCTCGAGCGTCTGCGTCACGCGCGGCGAGGGATCGCGCCGGTCGCGAACCGTGAACCCGGCTTCAGGCAGCGCCTTGCGCAGATCGGCCCGCGCATCGACGAGGTTCACCTCCTGCCGCACGCCTTCCGGCAGCACCACGGCGTAGCGCCAGTTCGCGAGGCTGCCGAGATCGGCGAGGCCGCTCGCAATGAGCGTATCGAGTGAGATCATGACACGCGGCCCGAATGCGAGCCGCTCGGCGATCTTGTCCGGCTCGGTGCGGATCACCGCGCGCACCTCGACCTCGGCGGTTCCAAGCTGGAAGCGATCACCGCGTTCGAGGCCGAGCCGTTCGATCAGGATGGGATCGACGGCGGCACCGCGCCCCGAGATCGCATCAGGCAACGCCACGCCATCCTCGAGCACGAGCTGGCCGATCAACGGATAAGCGCCGTCGACGCCTTTCGCCTCGATCAGCATCTGATCCGCACCGTCGAGGCGGCGTGCCATCGCGCGCAGCGAACTGGTTTCACTGACCTGCCCGAGCCGGGCGATCGCGGCCTTCTCCAGCGCTTCCGCACGGCGATGCGGCCGCGACAGCGTGAGATCGCCGCCGAGCAGCGTCGCGCCCTGGCGCACGAAGCTCGACTGCACCGCGTCAACCAGCGCGCCGACGCCCGCGATCACCGCGACGCCGAGCGCAATGCAGCCCACGAACACATAAAAGCCCGCGAGCCCGCCGCGCAGCTCGCGCAAGGCGAGGCGCAGGATCGTCAGTTGCGGGCGCTGTGCGCCGATGCCCGCGCTGGTCGCGACCGTATCGGCGTTCATGCAGCCACCGTACCGGCGGCATTGTCGACGATGCGTCCGTCGGCCATGCGGATGATGCGCTGGCAGCGTTCGGCAAGGCGTTCGTCGTGTGTGACCAGGATCAGTGTCGCGCCGCGCCGTGCCTGCATGGAAAACAGCAGCTCCACGATCTGGCGGCCGGTCTTACCATCGAGGTTGCCGGTCGGCTCGTCCGCCAGCAGGAGACGCGGACGCGTCACCAGGGCGCGTGCCAGCGCCACACGCTGCTGCTCGCCGCCGGAAAGCTGCGCGGGAAAGTGCGTGAGCCGATGCGATAGACCGACTTCGCCGAGCAATTCCGCCGCGCGCTCGACGGCATCGGCCTCGCCACGGAATTCGAGCGGCAGCGCCACGTTCTCCTGCGCCGTCATCGTCGGCACGAGGTGGAAGGACTGGAACACGATGCCGATGCTCGCGCCGCGGGCCAATGCGAGCCCATCCTCGCTCATCGCCGAGAAATCGTGGCCGGCGACCTTGACGGTGCCGCCCGTCGCGCGTTCGAGGCCCGCCATGATCATCAGCAGCGACGTTTTACCCGACCCGCTCGGACCGACGATGGCGACGGACTGCCCCGCCGGAATGTCCAAACTCAGATCCCGCAGAATGGCGACTTGGCCCGCGCGACTTGCGAGCGTCAGGTCGACGTTCGCCAGCTCGATGACTTTCTCTGACACGTTGGAAGATCGCTCCTCGGCGGAAAATTCGGTTGAGGTCACACTCGCGTGCGACCAGGGCGCTATTCAGATCGTCAGCGGCAACCTACATACACTTCACCCTGTTGCCGAACCGAGGACGTCACGATGATGCGCCGTCTGCGCATAACAACTGAACTAGGGCAAATGGTGGCCCTCATCGCAATCGTCAATCTTTGCCTGGGATTGTTCGCTGCCATGGCGCCATCCGCCGCACAAAACCGCGTGATCAAGATCGTCGCGTTCGGTGACAGCCTGACGGCAGGCTACCGGCTGGCGCCGGATCAGGCATTTCCTGTCCGCCTCGCGGCCAGGCTGAAGGCGGCCGGCCACGATGTCGCGGTTGCGAACGCCGGCGTCTCCGGTGACACGACCGCAGGCGGCCTTGCACGCATCGACTGGGCCGTACCGGATGACACCGACGCCGTCATCCTGGAGCTCGGCGCCAACGACGCGCTGCGCGGGCTCGATCCGGCCGTCGCCCGCAAGAATCTCGAAGCGATCGTCGCGCGCCTCAAGGCGAAGGGTGTGGAAATCCTGATCGCGGGGATGCGCGCGCCCCGCAACAACGGCCACGCCTACGTCGAGGCCTTCGATCCGATCTTTCCCGAACTTGCCGCCAGGCATGACCTCGTGCTCTATCCCTTCTTCCTCGAGGGGATCGCGCTCGATGCGTCTCTCAACCTGGACGACGGCATCCACCCGAATGCCCGCGGCGTCGACGTGATCGTCGAGCGGATCATGCCCAAGGTCGAGGAACTGATCGCACGCGTAAAAAAGCGGCATGCCAGCGCCGCTGGCACCGTGCAGAAATAGCTGGTCGAGACAAACGGACCCAGCGCAATTCATGAAGGGGTGGAGCCCATGCCTCGCCTGTTCACCGCCATCGAGATTCCCGAACTCGTGAGATCACAGCTCGCACTGGTTTCCGGCCACCTCGCCGGCGCCAAATGGGCCGAGATGGAGGATCTCCATCTCACGATCCGTTTCTATGGCGACATCGGCAATCTCGAAGCCGACGACCTCGTGAGCGCGCTCGAACGCGTCGACTTCTCGCCGTTCGAGGTCCGGATCACCGGCCTCGGCGTCTTCGGTGGCCGCGAGCCGCGCGTCATCTATGCCGGCGTCGAGGCATCGGAAGAACTCAACGCCTTGCATCGCGCGTGCGAACGCGCCGCGCGCACCGCTGGCCTGCCGCCCGAGCCGCGCACCTTCAAGCCGCACATCACACTCGCGCGCCTCAAGAACACCAAGCCGGACATGGTCGCGCGCTTCCTCGGCGCCCGGCCGCCGCTGCAGTGCTGGCCCTTCACCGTCGATCGCTTCGCGCTGATGTC
>CAZKZT010000232.1:0-6500 GCA_964557265.1 uncultured Hyphomicrobium sp. | reverse complement strand
TGCCGAGCGTGCGGCCGTGGAACGAGCCCTTGAAGGTGATGATCCGCCAGCGCTCGGCACCATTGCCGCCGCCGGCAACGAGAAGTACCTCGAAGGATTTGGTGAGCCGGCGCCCGGCTTCGACGTGCTCGAGACCGTGAACGATCTCGCGCTGGTCGAGAAGGCGATCGGTTCCGCGACGGCCGCGATCATGGTCGAGCCGATCCAGGGTGAGGGCGGCATCCGTTCCTGCACCAAGGAATTCCTGCAGGGCCTGCGCGCGCTCGCCGACCAGCACGGCTTGCTGCTGATCCTCGATGAAGTGCAGACCGGCGTCGGCCGCACGGGCAAGCTGTTCGCCTATGAGTGGGCGGGCATCAAGCCGGATGCCATGGCGATCGCCAAGGGCATTGGCGGCGGCTTCCCGATGGGCGCATTCCTTGCGACCGCCGAGGCCGCGAAGGGCATGGTGCCCGGCACCCACGGTTCGACCTTCGGCGGCAATCCGCTCGCGATGTCGGTCGGTAACGCGGTGCTCGAGGTCGTCCTCGAGCCGGGCTTTCTCGAGGACGTGCAGAGGAAGACGCTGCGCTTCAAGCAGCTCCTCGCGCGCGTCAAGGACGAGCACGCCGATGTCATCGAGGAGATCCGCGGCGAGGGCCTGCTGGTCGGCGTGAAGATCAATCCGAAGCTGCCGGCCGGCGATGTCGTGAAGGCGTGCCTTGCCGAGCATCTGCTGACGGTCGGCGCTGGCGACAACGTGATGCGGATGATCCCGCCGCTGACCACGCCGGACGAAGAACTCGCGGAAGGCGTCGCGCGGCTCTCGCGTGCACTCTCGCGCGCGAAGAAGCCGCAGTAAGATCCCATTGCCGCTGGCCGCGCTCTCGCCAAACGGGAGCGTTGCCGGCGGATGAATTTTCCGACACGCACGGCGAAAACGCCGAGACTGTTCGAGACCGCCATGGATGCCCGCATAGGCTTGAAGCCCCCCCGCCATTTCATCGACCTCAACGACATCGACGCGCGCGTCCTGCGCCGCATCGTCGATATGGCCCACGAGATGAAACGGGCTGGCAAACGCACGCCGAAGCATCTGCGCCCCAAGGACATCGAGGACATGGTCCTCGTCATGATCTTCGAGAAGCCGTCGACGCGTACCCGCGTATCGTTCGACGTCGCCATGCGCCAGCTTGGTGGCCAGACGATCGCGCTGAACCACACCGACACGCAGCTTGGCCGCGGCGAGCCGATCTCCGACACCGCGAAGGTGCTCTCGCGCTACGCGGACGCGCTGATGGTGCGTGCCAACGCGCATCAGACGGTCGTCGATCTCGCCGCGCATGCGAGCATTCCGGTGATCAACGGGCTCACCGATGTGAGCCATCCCTGCCAGATCATCGCGGACATCGTGACGTTCGAGGAAAGTCGCGGCAACATCGCTGGCAGCACGGTCGCGTGGGTCGGCGACGGCAACAACGTCGCCGCATCGTGGATGCATGCGGCGGTCAAGTTCGGCTTCAAGCTGCGCGTCGCGACGCCGGCGCAGCTCAAGCCGGACCCCGAGGTCATCGCGTGGACCAAGGCCGAAGGCGCTGCCGACACGCTGCTGCTCACCGACGATCCGGCGGAAGCGGTGAAGGGCGCGACATGCGTCGTCACCGATACGTGGGTCTCGATGGGCCAGTCCGACGCGCCGCGCCGCAAGCAACTGCTCGGCCCCTATGAGGTCGATCAGAAGCTGATGAGCGGCGCCGCCAAGGACGCGATCTTCATGCATTGCCTGCCCGCCTACCGCGGCCATGAAGTGTCCGCCGAGGTGATCGACGGGCCGCAGTCTGTCGTATTCGATGAAGCCGAGAACCGGCTGCACGCCCAGAAGGCGATCCTCGCCTGGTGCCTCGGCGTCGACTGAAAGTGGAAGACGAAAAGATGATCAGCAGAGCGGGCCGACCTGACATCGGCACGCCGACGGTGCACGACGATCTCGTGCTGCCGTTCGGCACCATACGTTCGCGCATGGCGGGCCGCGTGGTGCGGATCGGTCATGTGGCCGACGATATCCTCGCCGCGCACGATTATCCCGAGCCGGTCAGCATCGTCCTCGGGCAGGCGATTGCGCTGACGGCCCTGCTCGGCCAACAGCTTCAGCCGGGTGGGCGATTGATCCTGCAAACGAAGACCGACGGTCCGCTCGGCTTTCTCGTCGTGCAGTTCGAGACGCCGGGACGGCTCCGCGGCTATGCCAGCTACGATGCCGATCGTCTCGCTGCGTTGGCCAAGGAAGGCGCGGTCACGGATGGTGCGTTGATCGGCAATGGCCGCCTCGCGATGACCATCGATCCGGGTGGCGATCAGGTCAGCCATCAGGGCATCGTGCCGCTCGATGGGACCAGCCTTGCCGAGGCGGCGATCGCTTATTTCCGCCAGTCGGAGCAGCTTCCGACCTTCATCCGGCTCGCCGCCGCGCGTCACTACATTGGCCGCAGCGGCGATACGCCATCGCGCTGGCATTGGCGCGCGGGCGGCTTGATCGTCCAGCATGTGCCGGCGGCCGGCGGCGACAACGAGCCGAAGCCCGCGATGTCGGGCGAAGAACGCGACGCCAGCCTCGAAGGCGAGCACGACGACGACTGGAACCGCGTGCAGATCCTCGCCGCGACGGTCGAGGATCACGAGCTGCTCGATCCGCTGCTGGCGCCCGAGCGCTTGTTGATCCGGCTCTTTCACGAGGAAGGCGTGCGCGTTTCGCCGGCGCTGCAGCTCGAAGCGAAGTGCCGCTGCTCGCGCGAACGCATCGGCTCGTTCCTCGACGGGTTCTCGGAGGAGGAGCGCAACGATCTCCGCGAAGCCGACGGCGCGATCACCGTGAAGTGCGAATTTTGCTCTCAAAGCTATCGGTTTGAGTAGCCTTTTTGCCGCGGTCGCGTACGGCTCCGCTTACACGCGCCGCGAGGCTGCCTCGCCTGTTGGAGATTGAGCCTCGCGATCTTCGATCGCCACCACTTTCCCCTCTCCCCGCAAATGCGGGGAGAAGGGATACGCGCGCGACCGCTCCGCCGTCGAGATTCCATGGAGCGCTCGAAGAGCGCATTGGTGGATGCGACCGGGTAAATGGCCGCGCCGGCGGCAGTAGCCGAAGGCGTTGCCGACCGGCGCCACTCAGAGACGAGCCGTTGGCATCCGCGGAGAGCAATCAAGGCCACTTCACCTCGGGCGGCATCGAGGACAGGATCGAGTCCACGTTGCCGCCGGTTTTGAGGCCGAACACGGTGCCGCGGTCGTAGAGCAGGTTGAACTCGACGTAGCGGCCGCGGCGGATGAGCTGTTCCTCGCGCTCATCGGCGCTCCATGGCTTCTCGAAATTGCGCCGCACCAGCGCCGGGTAGATGTCGCGGAACGTGCGCCCGACATCCTGCGTGAAGGCGAAGGCCGCGTCCCAGCCGCCGGCGGCAGCATCTGGCGTCAGGTAGTCGTAGAAGATGCCGCCGATGCCGCGATGCTCCTTGCGATGGGGGAGGTAGAAGTACTCGTCACACCACGCCTTGAGACGCGCGTAGTCGGCAACCGCGTGCGGCACGCAGGCCTCCTGCATCGCGGCGTGGAATGCGACCGTGTCGGGATCCTCCTGCGTGCGGCGCGCGTTGAGCACGGGCGTCAGGTCGGCACCGCCGCCGAACCACCACTTGGTCGTCACGACGAAGCGCGTGTTCATGTGCACCGCGGGGACGTGCGGGTTGTGCATGTGGGCGATCAGCGAGATGCCCGATGCCCAGAAACGCGGATCCTCGTCGGCGCCGGGGATCTGCTTCCTGAATTCCGGCGCGAACTCGCCGTGAACGGTTGACGTGTGTACGCCGACTTTCTCGAAGACGCGGCCTTTCATGAGGCTCATGACACCGCCGCCGCCGTCGCGCCCGGAGTGGTCGGTGCGTTTCCACGGCGTGCGGACGAAGCGCCCGGCGGCCGCCGCAGCACCCTGTGCGGATGCGGGCAAGTCATCCTCGATCCGCTCGAATGCGGCGCAGATCTCGTCGCGGATCTGCTCGAACCACTGGCGGGCGGTTTCCTTGTGGCTGTGCAAGTCGGCGGAAGTCATGCTATTCGTCCGTTCGTGGATGGGTGGTCATGCGCGTGGCCCGTGCCCCGGCTGCGGCCGATCTGCTCCCGCCGGACATCATGTTGTCACGACTGGCACTTACGAGCAGTCTCCCGCGCCGCGACCGACCCCGCCGGGCACGCTGCATACTCAACTATGCCTTTGATACGTCAAGGGTCTCTGTGGTCGATTGACCCGGATCAAGTGTGGCGTGTCGGGCGTTCGCCTGAGAGCGCACGCAACAAATTCCGCGAAGCCGTGCATCGGCGCCACCGGGCGCCTTGGTGCGGGCATGTCGCGAGCGAAACAACAAGAATAGTGAGACCGATCATGTTCCGCTGGTTTGAAACCCGCATCGATCCCTACCCCGACCGGTCGCCTGAGCGTCCGCCGGATACGATGGGCGGATTCTACCGCCATTTCATTCGGCCCATGTGGCCTGCGTTCGCGGTGCTGCTCGTCGTCGGCTTCCTCGGATCGGTGATCGAGGTCGCGCTGATGGCGTTCATCGGCTCGATCGTCGATCTGATGCGCACGTCCGGGTCGCCGGAGACGTTCCTGGCCGATCACGCGGCATGGCTGTTGTTCATGGCGTTCGTGGCGCTGATCGCGCGCCCGCTCGTCTCGACGACGCACGACCTGATCAAGAACCAGGTGATCGCTGGGCCGGTGACGACGCGTGTGCGCTGGCAGACGCACCGCTACGTGATGCGCCAGAGCTTGTCGTTCTTCCAGAACGATTTCGCGGGTCGTGTCGCCAACAAGATCATGCAGACGGCGCCGGCGCTGCGCGAGTCTGTCGTGCAGGTGATCGACGCGATCTGGTACGCGGGCATTCAGTGGGTTGGTGCGGTGGTGCTGTTCGCGGCCGCCGACATCCGGCTGCTGATCCCGCTCGTCCTGTGGCTCGTCGCCTACATCGTCGCGATGGTCTACTTCGTGCCGCGCATCCGCGACCGCGCGACGGCGGCGTCGGAGGCGCGCTCGATGCTGACCGGGCGCATCGTCGACAGCTATACCAACATCCTGACCGTCAAGCTGTTCGCGCACGCGGACCGCGAAGACTCCTACGCGCAAGGCGCGATGAACGAGCAGCTCGCCAAATGGCAGGCGTCGCTGCGCTTGCTGACGGCGATGGAGTTCACGCTCTACACGCTCAACGGCATCCTGATCGTCGGCGCGAGTGGGCTGGCGATCTGGCTGTGGAGCCTCGGCAGCGTCACGATTGGCGACATCGCGGTCGTCACCGGCCTCGTCATCCGCATCGTTGCGATGTCGGGCTGGGTGTTGTTCACGGTCGCTGGCATCTTCGAGAACATCGGCGTCGTGCAGGAGGGCCTCGAGACCATCTCGCGGCCGCAGGAGATTATCGACGCGCCCGACGCGAAGCCGCTCGTCGTCAGCCGCGGCGAGATCAAGTTCGATGCGATCAAGTTCCACTACGGCAAGAAGTCCGGGATTATCGACAACCTGTCGCTGACCGTGGCGCCGGGCGAGAAGGTCGGTCTTGTCGGCCGCTCCGGCGCGGGCAAGTCGACGCTCGTGAACCTGCTGCTGCGGTTCTATGACCTCGAGCGTGGCCGCATCTTGATCGACGGGCAGGACATCGCGCGCGTCACGCAGGACAGCCTGCGCGAGAACATCGGCATGGTGACGCAGGACACCTCGCTGCTGCACCGCTCGGTGCTCGACAATATCCTCTATGGCAAGCCGGATGCCGGGCGTGAGGCGGCGATCGCGGCGGCGCGGATGGCGGCGGCGGATGGTTTCATCCCGTCGTTGCAGGACCTGCGCGGGCGGACGGGCTACGATGCCCACGTCGGTGAACGCGGCGTGAAGCTCTCCGGCGGTCAGCGCCAGCGGGTCGCGATTGCGCGCGTGCTGTTGAAGAATGCGCCGATCCTGATCCTCGATGAAGCGACGAGCGCGCTCGACAGCGAGGTCGAGGCCGCGATCCAGGAGCAGCTCAACAACCTGATGCAGGGCAAGACCGTGATCGCGATCGCGCATCGTCTATCGACGATCGCGGCGATGGACCGGCTCATCATCATGGACGAGGGGCATATCGTCGAGGAAGGCTCGCACAAGGCGCTGATCGAGCGCGGTGGCGTCTACGCCGAGCTGTGGGCGCGCCAGTCGGGCGGCTTCCTCGCCAAGGAGGCGGCGGAATAAGGCGTGCGCCGGGGACAACCTACGGCGTCGTACGCGCCTTGGTCAGAATGGCGCCCAGGCCGGTGCTTTCTCGACTGGTAGCAGCGACGGGCTTGAAGGTGGCGGCGACCATGTCGAGACGGCGGTGGGCCATGCCGGAGTCGGGGACGGCGCCGGAGACGCTTTCGGCTTTGCTGCCGGCGATGGCTTGCGCGCGGGCAGGGGAACGAAGGCATCGAGGCCCAGTGCGCCGACAGCGGCTGCCGGCTCG
>CAZKZT010000231.1:0-6525 GCA_964557265.1 uncultured Hyphomicrobium sp. | reverse complement strand
GCGACGATCGCTCCCGCTTCGAGGGTCGTCCCGATGTCGCCCGCGCCATGAGCGACACGCTGGTCACCACCTTGATTTCCGTGCATCGCGTCGATTGCGCCGCGATCGGCCTCGATACCCTCGGCAAGCCGGAGGGCTTCATTGCCCGCGCGATCAAGGGCTGGGCTGGGCGCGGGGCGCGGCTCGAGGTGGCGCCGGAGACGGCGCGGCTGCTCGCGGAAGTCGGCGCGTGGCTCGAGCGCCAGCCGATCCAGAGCCGCGCGCCAGTGCTGCTGCATTCGGACTTCAAGCTCGACAACGTGATTGTCCATCCCGAGACGCTCGTGCCAGTTGCGATCATCGACTGGGACATGGGTACGCGTGGCGATCCGCTGTTCGATCTCGCGACCATGCTCAGCTACTGGACCGAGCCGGCGGATCCGCCCTGCATGCACGCGCTCCGCCAGATGCCCACCACGGCACCGGGATTTGCGAGCCGCCGCGAGATCGTCGCCACCTACGCGCGTGAGACAGGTGTCGACGTTTCCGATTTTCCGGTGCTGCGCGTACTCGCCATGCTCAAACTGGCAGTTGTGCTGCTGCAGCTCTTTGCGCTCTATCAACGCGGCGCCGCGAAAGGCGCCGACTATGCTGAGCTGGACAGGGTAGCCACGGAGCTGCTCGCCTATGCAACCGATGTCGCTCACGGGCGCGCGGACTGACCGAGGAAACACCCATGGACTTCACGATCCCCAAGCCGCTCGAGGAACTTCGCGATCGCGTCGGCGCGTTCGTGCGCGAAAAGATCATCCCGTTCGAGACCGATCCGCGCTGGGGCCATCACGGCATACCGGAGGATTTGCGCCACGACCTCAATAACGCGGCCAAGGAAGCGGGCCTGCTCGGCATCAACAGCCCCGAGGAGTTTGGCGGCCAGGGTTTTTCCCACTTCGAGCAGGCTGTGGTGTTCGAGGCCGCGGGTTATTCGATCCTCGGACCGATCGCGCTGCATTTC
This sequence comes from uncultured Hyphomicrobium sp., assembly GCA_964557265.1. Classification (GTDB taxonomy): domain Bacteria; phylum Pseudomonadota; class Alphaproteobacteria; order Rhizobiales; family Hyphomicrobiaceae. Next base: position 5,531 of record CAZKZT010000231.1, on the reverse strand, counting down.
CATGCGCCCGACGAGGGCAACATCCATATGCTGGATGTCATCGCGACGCCCCATCAGCGCAAGAAGTACCTCGCCAAGCTCGCAACCGGCGAAGTGCGCTCGTGCTTTGCTATGACCGAGCCCGACGGCGGTGCCGGTGCCGATCCGCTGCTGCTCAAGACGCGCGCGGTACCTGATGGCAATGGCTACGTGATCAACGGCCGCAAGTGGCTGATCACGGGCGCCGAAGGTGCTGCGTTCGCGATCATCATGGCGCGCACAGGCGATGGTCCCGCCGACTGCACGATGTTCCTGACGGAACTCCCGAACCCCGCGTTCAAGATCAACCGTGTGCTCGGCACCATGGACTCGAGCTTCATGGGGGGCCACGCCGTCATCGATATCGAGAACCTGCGCGTGACCGGCGAGGACATCCTCGGCGAGGTCGGCCAGGGCTTCAAATATGCGCAGGTCCGCCTCGCGCCGGCACGGCTCACGCATTGCATGCGCTGGCTCGGCTCGGCCGTCCGCGCGCACGACATCGCAACCGACTACGCACGCAAGCGCACGTCGTTCGGCAAACCGCTCGGCGATCACCAGGGCGTGTCGTTCATGCTCGCCGACAACGCGCTCGACATTCACACCGCGCGGCTGTCGATCTGGCACACGGCGTGGCTGCTCGATCAGGGTGACAAGGGATCGACGGCCAGTTCGATGGCCAAGGTGATCTGCTCGGAAGCCATCTTCCGCGTCGTCGACCGCTCGCTGCAGATCCTCGGCGGCATGGGCGTGACGTCCGACACCGTCGTCGAGCGCATCTTCCGCGACGTGCGCGCCTTCCGCATCTATGACGGCCCGTCGGAAGTGCACCGCCATTCGCTCGGCCGCCGCATCGTCAAGGGCGAGCGGCCGAAGGCTGCGGAGTAAGCAGCGGCGCCCGCTGCTACTTCTTGCCGGCGACGGCAGGCTTGGCCGCAGGCGACGGCGCCTTGCCGTCGGGCTCGGACGCGTCGGCCGTCCCTGGATCGGGCTTCGCGACATCCGACACAGGTGACGGACCGGGCGGCGAGGTGTTGCCGAGCACGATCTTGCATTCGTCCGGCAGGTCCGCGAGCGTGATCTCGGGCTTCGGTTTGGGTTTCGGCTTCGGTTTCGCGACGACCGGCGGCTTTGGCTCCGGCGGACGCGGCGCGTAGATGCGCTTGAAGCGCGCGATCCAGTCATCGACCTCCTTGCCGCAACCGTCCTCGTTGCCGACGACCGGCTGCGGCGTGCAGCCGGGGCTGTCTTTCGGACAGCCGAGCCGTACGTGCATGTGGTAGTGGTGCCCCCAGTAGGGACGGATCTTGTTGAAGTGCGTGCGCGCGAACGCCGGGTTGTCGCACATCGCCTTCTTGATCGCGGGATGGACGAGCACGCGCTCGACCTGCGGATACGACGCGGCGCGCATGATGAGGCGGCCATGCGCTTCGGTCCACACCTCCGGATTGACGCTGATCCGATCGGCGGCGAGCATCGACGTCGCGGAGAGATCCTCGCGCTCGCGCTTGGTGAGGCGACGATCCGGCATCGGCGTCAGCCAGATGTCGGCGTCGAGGCCGATCTGGTGGCTTGCGTGACCGGTCAACATCGGACCGCCGCGCGGCTGCGAGATGTCACCGACGAGGAGGCCGTTCCAGCCGTCGTGCGTCTTCACATCGGTGGCAAGGCGTTCGATCGCGGTGATCAGCTGCGGGTGTCCCCAACGCCGATTGCGTGACAGGCGCATCACCTGCCACGCGGGACCGTCGACCGCGATCCCTCTGGCGCCCGCGAGACAGCCCTTCGCATAGAAGCCGATGGCGCGCGCCTTGAGTGGCGCGGGCGACGTTGCCGCGCCGAACAGCGCCTTGGCGGGCGTGGGCGGCGGTCCCTTCTTGGCCGCTGCCGCTTTAGTCTTTGCGCTCTTCTTGACCAGCTTCTTCTTCGCGCCCGCTTTCGCTTTTGGTGCAGGCGCGGGCTTGGTGGCCGTAGTCTTGGTCGCTGGCTTGCCTTGTGCGTAGAGGCTGCTGCTGCCCGGCATCGCGGCAAGCGCAACCAGCGCAATCGGCAGGATCACCTGCCGGAGTGCTATCCCCATGCGCGCGCTCCTTCGACGTTCGTTTCGCGCTATCTATCATGTTCGGCCCAGCGACCCAAATCGCGCCGGCCGTAGTGCGCCAATTCGCGCACCGCCGGTGCTCAGAAGCCAAACGGGATGTGAATGGGGGATGAACCGGCGCCGCCTCATCGGATTGGAACCTTGTGAAGGCGGCGGCGTTCAGAACGCGCGGATCGGCGGAGAGACGGAGCTCTTGATGTCGTGCAATCAATCACGCTTCAACGAGGACTGAGGCCATGGATCGAGATGGCATCAAAGGCAAAGTCCAGGCGCTCCATGGTGGCGTCAAGGACCAGATGCGCAAGGAAGTCGACGATTGGTTCAAGCGCATGTAACGTGCACTGCGCGTTGCGCGCGACTGCGTCGAGTGCGCCCGGAGAGGCTCGTGCCGCTCGGGGCTTCGTTGTGTGGACGCATTCTCGTGTGACTGCCGTTCGAGCCATGTCCTGCGTCGGGTGTCGCCATGTCCTTCGATTTCACTACGCTGATTTGGATCGCCTTCCTTCTTTTCGCCCTTCAACCGATCCTGATGGGCCGCTGGGCCGCCACGCTGCGGATGCGGGCGATCAAGGCGATCGAGCAGGCGCACGGCACGCGCGTGATCACGATGATCCATCGCCAGGAGCGGCGGAACCTGTTCGGGATGTCGGTTTCCCGTCACATCGATCTGGAGGATGCGCAGACCATCATCGCGGCGATCAAGGAAACGCCGCGCGACATGCCGATCGATCTCATCCTGCACACACCCGGCGGTCTGGTGCTGGCGGCGATGCAGATCGCGCGCGCTATCGAAGCGCATCCGGCCAAGGTGACGGTGTACGTCCCGGTCTATGCGATGTCGGGTGGCACGCTGATCGCGCTCGCTGCTGACGAGATCGCGATGGGCGAGTTCTCGGTGCTCGGGCCGATCGATCCGCAGATCGCCGGGCTTCCTGCCGCCAGCATCGCCAAGGTGCCGAAGATCAAGCCGATCGACAAAGTGTTCGACCTCACGCTCGTCCTCGCCGACGTCAGCGAGAAAGCGCTCGATCAGGTCAAGCGCGGTGCCGTCGAATTGCTCACGCCGCAGATGGAGGAGGGCGCAGCGCACGCGCTTGCCGAGAAGCTTGCCGGCGGTCACTGGACCCACGACTATGCGCTGACTGCCGAGGAGGCGAAGTCGCTCGGTCTGCCGGTGAAAGTCGAGATGCCGAACGAGATCCTCGACCTGATGAAACTCTATCCGCAGCCGGTTCAGCAATCGGGTGTCGATTTTCTGCCGATCGAGCTGCCGCGGCGGCGCCAGGTCTGAGCAGGTCCGGCGTGTTGCTGGCCGTGGTCTTCATGCGTCGTTTACCATCACGGTGAGCCTAACCGGCGACAGCATGCGTCGGCTGATGTTATGCGTGGGGGACGCGCTCGATCCGAGACGACGGCCAGATCGTGACAGGCCAGTGTCCGGGCGACGAGCCAAGGAGGGTTGATTGCCGGCACGGCACGATACTTCCGGCAAGCCTGCCGGAGATCGCCAAGATCACGCGTTGTCTCCCGATGATGCGGCAGGTTCGTCATTTCGGTGGCGCGCCTATCTCCCGACGATCCTGATCTTCATTCTGCTGCTGAGTGCGACAGCGGTTGCGACGATCGCGATGCTGGCGGCGGCCACCGACCGCACGCGGATGCAATTCGATGACCGGCTGACTGCTTTCGAGGCACTGCTGACCGAGGCCATGCGCTCCTATCAGCAGGCATTGCGGGCTGGCGTCGCCGTAGTGAATTCCGTGCCTGACATCAGTCATACGCAGTGGCAGGCATTCGTTCGCGATCTCTCGGTCGAGGATTTTTATCCCGGGATCCGCGCGATTGGCTACGTGAAGCGGCTGCAACCCGACCAAATCGATGCGTTTGTCGCGCGCCAGCGCCAGGAGGGGCGGCCGAACTATCGTTTCCGGCCGGAAGGCGAGCGAGATACCTATACCGCGATCGTCTATCTCGCGCCCGACGATGAGCGGACGCGCCGTGCCGTCGGCTACGATTTGTCGAGCGAGCCGCAAAGGCGCGCTGCCATGGAGGAGGCCCGCGATGGCGGGCGGGCGGCACTGTCGCGAAAGGTCACGATATCCCGGGAGACCGGGCTGGACATTGAAGTCGGCGTGCTGATGTTCATGCCGGTCTATGCAGGTGGCACGGATCCCGGGACCGTCGCAGGACGTAGAGTGGCCTTGGACGGTTACGTCTATGGCAGCTTTCGGATGGCCGATTTCGTTGTGCGGGTGGTAGCGAACAATCTCCCCGAGACATTCCAGTACCTGCACATCAACATCTTTGACGGCAAGGATACGGCTGCGCGCGACCTCCTGTTCGACGATCGCGTGCTGGCGCCCGATCGCGGCGCAGGGGAGATCGGCTCGGCATCGCGTCCGAAGTTCGAGGATCAGCGAACGATCAATGTCGCGGGGCGCGAGTGGACGATTGTTGCGCGTTCGCAGCCGGCGCTCGAGGCGACGGTCGACCGCACGCTCGCCTGGATGACGCTGCTGTGCGGTGGCCTGATCAGCGTTCTCATTTCCAGCATCTTCGCGCAGCTCGCCTATGCGGGCGAGCGTTACGCACGCGCCGAGCAGCGCCTGTCGGCCGAGGTCACCGAGCGCAAACGCGCCGAGGACGAGGTGAAACTCGCGAACCGCGAGCTCATCCATCGCGTGAAAAACATGCTCGCGATCGTGACGGCGATCGCCTCGCAGACGGCGCGCTACAGCCCGACGGTCGCGGATTTCAATACTTCATTTCGCGAGCGATTGACGGCGCTGGCGCGCGTTCACGATCTGCTGCGTCCGGACCCGGCGCACGCGCCGGATCTCGGCAGCTTCGTGAAGGATATTCTGGATCCGTACTGCGGCGAGCGCAAAGAGGCGCTGAGTACCCAAGGACCGCCGGCAGAGGTGTCACGTAACGAAGCGGTGCTGCTGAGCCTGCTCATCAACGAGCTCGGCACCAACGCGACCAAGTACGGCGCGTGGTCGGTGCCGGATGGCAGAGTGTCGTTGGTATGGCGTCTCGTCGAGCGCGACGACGCGCGCGAGCTCGAGATTATCTGGCAAGAGATTGGCGGTCCGCCCGTGTCAGAGCCGACGGTCACGGGCTTCGGCACGAACGTGATGAAATTTGCGATCGAGCGGGGGTTGCGCGGTCGGATTGCGACATCATTCGATCCGGCCGGGATCCGTCACGAAATCCACTTGCCGCGCGTCGACCAGGTCGAGGACGACAACACGGCCCAAATCGCGGAAGAGCCGTAACCGACGCAATGTCCGCGACTATTCCCGCAGGCCGATCAGCCGGTCTTTGACACGCTTACGTACGGCTTGCGCATCCCGGATCGAGCGTTCGATGGCCGGATCATTGCGTGCGGCCGCCTCGACCAGCTTCGCCG
>CAZKZT010000230.1:0-6530 GCA_964557265.1 uncultured Hyphomicrobium sp. | reverse complement strand
GCGCTGCGCGCATTCTGGACCCGCCGCGCCCGCCGGCTGCTGCCCGCCCTGGCCATTCCGACCTTGCCTCTGGCCTTGGCCACGTTGGCCTTCCTGGCCTTGGCCTTGCCCCTCCTGGCCTTCCTGCCCCTGGCCGGGCTGATCGCCGCCCTGGTTCTGCCTGAAGGTATCGTCCAGAAGTTGCTGCTGCTTGCCGATGATGTCCCCGAACTGGTTCATCATCTGCATCATCTGCTGGTTCTGCTGGCCTTGCTGGCGGGCCATGCGGCCGGACTGCAGCTGTTCCAGCAGATCCCGCAACTGGCTCAGCATCTGCTGCGCACTGTCACGCGAACCCTGACGCGCCATGTTCTCGATATCGCGCATCATCCGTTCGAGGTCGCGCTGGCTCAGCATCTGGCCTTGCTGACCCTGCGGCATCTGCTGCGGATCCTGCCCCTCGGCCTGCCGCGCGAGCTGCTCCATGAACTGGTTGAGCGCCTGCCGCAGCTCATCCATGAGCCGCTTGATCTCCTCGTCGGTCGCGCCTTCCTGCAGCGCCTTGGCGAGATCCTCCTGCGCCTGCCGCAAACGCCGCTCGGCCTCGGACAGGTTGCCGTCCTCGAGGCGTAGCGCGACGTGCCAAAGCTGGTCGACGACACTCTTCATGCCTGCCCGCGTGCGATCGCGCACGAGACGCCAATAGGCCGACCGCAAGCCAAGATAGGCTTGCCGGTCGGAGAAGAAACCATCCGGCTCGATCGCGATGGCGTCGAGGCCGATGATCACCTGATCGCGATTGCGCGGATCCTCGATCAGGTAGCGGCGCTGTTCGACAATGGCGCGCGCGATCGGATTCTCGAAGCGGCGCTGCGGAAGAATGAACTCGATCGGCGCGCTCTTGCCGGTCTGCCCCGCCTGATCCTTCGCGGTCAGCGTCAGGCGCACCCGCATTCCGGCCCACGGATGGCCGGACAGCTCATGGTAGCTCGTACCCTCCGCCTGCTTGGCATTCGTACGCGGCAAACGCAGCGTCAGCACGGGCGGTTTCTCGAGCGGCGGACGTGCGCCGGTCTTCTTCGGGCGCGCCCAGCTCGTCGCCGGATCGCCCGCCTTCGACGGCACCCGCGTGATGCGGCCCTCGGCACTCGCGATGCCGTAGTCGTCCTCGACCTTGAATGTCAGCTTCAGGGCGCCGCGCGGCATGCGCTCGGGATCCTTGGTGAGGCTGATCTTCGGCAGCTCGTCAGGGATGATGTTGAACGACCACTGCGGCTCGCCGGTGACGCCGCGCGCGCGCACCGTAACCGGATGCATCAGCTCGACCCGGATCTCAGCGACCTCGCTGGCCGTCGTGAGACCGGGCGGGAGCTGCGGCTTCTTCGGCGTCAGAACTTCGACCTTGCCGGCACCGTCCGTGATCTCGAGCGTCATGCCCGAGGCGCGCTCACCACTCGAACGAACGACGAGGGCGCTGCGGGCCGGAACTTCGACGGATGGCGTTTCGCCCGCCGGGGCGGGTGCGCTGGTGCGGGAACCATCGACAAGCATGATCGGCGGGCGCGCGGTGTAAGCGGGAGGCGTCACCCACGCATCGAGACGCGCCGTGCTGACAGCGGTCGCGGGGGTACCGAAGCGGAAGGCCTGTGCGAGACGGTCCGCGGCGCTGTCGCCGGCGACAGCCGCCAGCACACCGACGCCCATCAGCAGCAACGCACGCAGCGCCCAAGGATCCGAGCGGTCGGCGCGCGGTGAAGGAGAACCGACCCGCAGCTTCGCAAGCGTTGCGGCGAGGCGTGCGCGATGCGCTTGCCAGAGAGCCTGCGTCGCCCCGTCGGCGGTCGGCGCCGATAGCGTGTCCTCGTAGGACGACGCCGGGCGATGGGGAACATGCGAGCGCTGCTCGATGCGCCGGAGCGCCTCGTCGCGCGTCGGGAACGGGGTACGGACCATCCAGCCGAGTGCGGCCAAGGCGGCAAGTCCGAAGGCGCCCAGCAGCGCGTAGTGGCCGAACTCCGGCAGGCGCGGCCAAATGCCAGCGAGCGACACGATCAGGAACAGCGCGCCGACCGCGAGCAGCGACCAGACCCGTGGCCACAGCCGCTCGAACAGCTGAGCCCAGCGGCTCAACCGGATCTTGCGCTCGAACATCGCTCCGACGCTGGAGGGCGGCGGGGTGGTGAGTTCAGCCATATGCGCACCTTGAACTGGCGAAAACGGGGCGCGATCTGCGGTCGGCCGGCCGGTCCTCGCGATTGGCGCTCTCGCATAACCGGCGGGTGGAAGAGGCGTTCTGCCACCCGCGGTTAAGTCCTATCACGCTTCGTCCGTACGGGGCCGCAAAACGATGCGGCATCCCGATCAATTTGCGGTCAACCCTGGTGGGGCAGTGCGGCAGCTTCGTGGCCGGTCAGCCGCCTGACGCCAGCCATGCAGGCAGGCGGTCGAGGCCGATCAGGTCCTCGTACGTCGTCCGCGGCCGCACCACGGCCCAATCCGCGCCCCGGACCATCACCTCGGGCACCAGAAGGCGCGAGTTGTAGGTCGACGACATCACCGCCCCGTAGGCACCGGCGGTCATCACGGCGACCAGATCGCCGGGGCGGGTTTCGGGGAGCGTCCGCTCCGTCGCAAAGGTATCACCGGTCTCGCAGATCGGGCCGACCACGTCGTAAAGCCGCTTCGGCGCGTTGGGCGGGGGCGCCTGAACCGGCCAGATATCGTGGAAAGCGTCGTACATGGCCGGGCGAATGAGGTCGTTCATCGCCGCATCCACGACGAGGATCGTCTTACGCGATCGCGGGTTGAGCGTGATTGCGCGGGTGACGAGGATGCCTGCGTTGCCGACGATCAGGCGCCCCGGCTCGAAGCCGAGTTCGACATCGAGCCCGGCGAACGTGCGCTCCGCCATCGCCGCGTAGGCCTCGATCAGGTCCGGGCCATGGTCGACCGCCTCCTCCATCTCGTAGGGGATGCCGAGACCGCCGCCGAGATCCATGCGTTCGACCCGGTGGCCCTGGGCGCGCAGACGATCGGCGACCTCGCGCAACCGTCCGAATGCCGCCTGCAGCTCATCCAGTTCGCGGATCTGGCTGCCGATGTGGGTCGCGAGGCCATGGATGCGCACGCCCGGCAGGTTGGCGGCCACCGTATAGAGCCGCTCCGCCTCGCTCAGGCTGATGCCGAACTTGTTCGCCTCGCTGCCGGTGGTGATCTTGGCGTGCCCCCCGGCGCCGATATCGGGATTGATCCGAAAAACGGCACTCTGGCGGCGCCCCTTGGCGGCGGCGATGCGAGAGAGCGCGTGCAGCTCGCCCTCGGTCTCGATGTTGATCTGATAGAGGCCGACATCGACCGCGTGGGCGAGTTCATGATCGGCCTTGCCGACACCAGAGAACACGATCCGGTCCGCCGGAATGCCGGCGGCCATCGCCTTGCGGACCTCGCCCTCCGAAACCGTATCGGCCCCGGCGCCGAGGCGCGCGAGCGTCTGCAGCACGGCAAGATTGCTGTTCGCTTTCATCGCATAGAAGACGCGGTTCTTCGGCGCGCCGACGGCACGCGAGAAAAGCGTGTAGTGGCGTTCCAGCGTCGCCGACGAATAGACGTAAAAAGGCGTTCCGACCGCCCCCGCGAGGGCCGTGAGGTCGACATCTTCGGCGTGCAGTCGTCCATCGCGGTAGGTGAAATGGTGCATCGGGGCGCTCGGTATCAGGTCGGCTCAGACATACGAAAATGCGCGCGGCGTCTTGGGACGGCGCACGCTGCTGTCGCATCAAGGATATGCCGCTAACGAATCAGGCCGTCCAGGATGAAATCGCGGTGTTTGGGTTTCTCAGCCGGCTCGCCGGGGGCCTTGGTCGGCGATGCGAGGCTACCCGTGCCGCCGCTGCCTTTGGCGCTCGGTCCGTCAAGGGCACCACGTACACCGCAGCCCGCCAGCGTTGCCGCCAGCAGGAGAGCCGCCACCCCGATCCGAATCGACTGCTCGATCATGCCCACCCGTTCACTGCCGATCAGGGAAGATCCCACGGCAAAAAGTGTACGTTTTGCGTACCTTTGCCAGTTCTAGGCCTTCCCGGCCTCCTTCTCCAAACGCTTTATCCAGCGTCGCGCCATTTTGCGGACGTTCTGTGGCGCGGTTCCCCCATAACTCGTCCGGCTACGCACCGAGGCATCCACCGAGAGCACGCTGAACACCTCTTTCGTGATCTTCGGCTCGACTGCCTGCATTTCGGCCAGCGAAAGCTCCTCGAGCTGGACACCCTTGGTCTCCGCCTTCTTCACGATCGTACCGGTGACATGGTGGGCATCGCGGAACGGCATCCCCAGCGCCCGCACCAGCCAGTCGGCGAGGTCGGTCGCGGTGGAGTAGCCGCGGCTCGCCGCCGCCCGCATCGTCTCAGGGACCGGCTCCAGGTCTTCGATCATGCCACGCATCGCCGCCGCGGCGACCGAGAAAGCCCTGAGCGCGTCGAAGGTGACTTCCTTGTCCTCCTGCATGTCCTTGGAGTAGGTCAGCGGCAGCCCCTTCATGACGATCAGCAGGCTCTGGAAGGCACCCGCAATGCGTCCGACCTTGGCCCGGCACAGCTCGGCCGCGTCGGGGTTGCGCTTCTGCGGCATGATCGACGAGCCGGTCGTCCAGCGATCCGACAGGCGCACGAAGCCGAACTGCGGCGTCATCCAGATCACGATCTCTTCCGCGAGACGCGAGAGGTGCATCGCGGAAATCGCCGCGGCGCTGAGCGTTTCGAGCGCGAAATCACGGTCCGAGACGCCGTCCAGGGAGTTCGCCGTCGGGCGGTCGAAGCCGAGGGCGGCGGCCGTCGCCTCACGGTCGATCGGGAACGACGTGCCGGCCAGCGCCGCCGAACCGAGCGGGCTTTCGTTGAGGCGCGCGCGGGCGTCGGCAAAGCGGCTGCGATCGCGGCCGAGCATCTCGACATAGGCCAGGAGGTGATGGCCGAACGTCACGGGCTGCGCGGGTTGCAGATGCGTGAAGCCGGGCATGACGACGTCGGCGTGCGCATCGGCCTTGGCGACCAGCGCCTGCTGGAGCGCCAGCAGCGCCCGATCGAAGGCGTCGAGGCTGTCACGAACGTAGAGCCGGAAGTCGAGTGCGACCTGATCGTTGCGCGAACGCGCGGTATGAAGTCGGCCCGCCGCCGGCCCGATGATCTCGGCGAGCCGGCTCTCGACGTTCATGTGAATGTCTTCGAGCTTCTCGGAGAATTTGAAATCGCCGCGCTCGATCTCACCGCGGACCTGCTCAAGTCCCTTCAAGATTTCGCGAGCGTCGGTCTTGGAAATGATACCCTGACGGGCCAGCATCTCGGCATGCGCCTTGGAACCCGCTATATCCTGCGGTGCCATGGCCTTGTCGAAGCCGATCGAGGCGTTAATCTCGACCATCAGCTCGGCGGGTGACATCGCGAAGCGGCCACCCCACATCTTGTTGGCATCGGAACGGGTCAAGGCAGGCCTCTTCGATCACAAGCGAGCAAACTTCCGACCCCTTGAAGGACACGCATGACCAGCAAGCCTGACGACAACCAAACCGGAAACACCGCGACCCCGGGATTGTCCCTGCAGGTCTATGCCGCGGTCGGCTTGTTCTTCGCCGTGATCGGATTTGGCGCGGTATACGTGACCGCAGGGGGCGCTGACAATCTCAAAGGGCTTGAGGCCGTTCAGGCTGTCGAGCCCGCGGCATCCGCCGTTCCTGCCCCGACCGCGCCCGCGCAGTCCCCCATCGCCGTCGCCCAGGCGCCAAGCGCGCCGGCTGCGGAGCTGCCTGCTGGAGCCGGCAAGAACCCGCTCAGCGTCGGCGAGATGGCCAAATTCGTCTTCAAACCGGCCCCCGAAGCCTTGCCCAAGGTGACGTTCCTCGATGCCGATGGCAAAGAGCGCACGCTCGACGACTGGAAGGGCAAGGTCGTCCTCCTCAATCTGTGGGCCACGTGGTGCGTGCCCTGCCGCAAGGAGATGCCGGGCCTCGACCGGCTGCAGGCCGAGCTGCGCTCCGACAAGTTCGAGGTGATCGCGGTCAGTGTCGACCGCACCGGCACGGCTGGCGCCAAGAAATTCCTCGACCAGATCAAGGTCACGAACATCGCCGTGCTCGCCGATCCGACCGCGCGCATGGCCGCGACACTTCGCGCCATCGGCCTCCCGGCGACCATCCTCATCGACGCAGAAGGCCGCGAAATCGGAAGGCTGTTGGGCGAAGCGGAGTGGGATACGCCTGAGGCGAAGGCACTCATCAAGGCGGTCGTTAAGTAGCGGCCGGTTGCCGCGAGTCGCCACTTCTCCTTCTCCCCGCTTGCGGGGAGAAGGTCGGGATGAGGGGCGGCGACAAGCTCTGACCGCAGCGTATGCCGCCGCCCCTCACCCTAACCCTCTCCCCGCAAGAGCGGGGAGAGGGAATGCTGAAGCGCTTGCGGCAACAGCAGCACGCTCCCTCACACTGATAGATACTGCTCCTTCAATCCCGCATCCGCGTCGAGTTCCGCGAGCGTGCCGCTGAAGCGTATATGCCCGCGGTCGAG
>CAZKZT010000229.1:0-6540 GCA_964557265.1 uncultured Hyphomicrobium sp. | reverse complement strand
TGCCGCAGGTTCTGCCGGTGATGCTGTCGCAAGTGCTCTACTTCTTCGAGTCGAATACGCGGTCCGCAACGATCATCGGAATCGTTGGTGCTGGCGGGATCGGACTGCATCTCGTCGAACAGATCCGCACCTTCGAGTGGGATCGCGTCGCGTTCCTGATCCTGTTGATCCTGGTCACCGTAGCCGCGATCGACTGGCTTTCAGCCCGACTGCGACACGCCATTATCGGACGCGCCGCGATCGCGGGTGCGTGAGCGGCCGTCAAAGTCGATAGGGCGATCGCACATCGCGTTTCTCCGCCACGTTTCTGGCACGACGCGGCCTTCACCCCCGGATGTACGCGCCCGGCGGGATCCGAAGGGGATACTACTCAGATCACATCGACCCCGATCCCCTTGCGCGGACTGGGCATCGCGATATCCTCTCGTTCGAGCGTGTGTCCGCGCGACGGTCATTCGATGCACGCGGATTGGCGGAAGGAGCGGCACCCACGCCTTGCGGAAGGACGACCCGCCGAGCGCAAAGTTTACCAGGAGAGATTGCGTGTCAGTTGAGGGCGGCGATAGCGCGCGAGAGGCGATGGAACTGGGGCCAGGAGCCCTGGTGCTGGTCGTCGGACCGAGTGGGGCCGGCAAGGACGCATTGATCAATGGCGCCCGTACAGCACTCGCAGGAGATACGCGCTTCATCTTTGCCGATCGGATTGTCACGCGCCCGCCCCATGCCGCGGAAGGCCACGGCTCGATGACGGACGCAGCCTTCCAGGAGGCCCAGCAGGGAGGAGCGTTTGCGCTCACCTGGAAAGCGCATGGCCTCTGTTACGGGGTCTTAACGGCCATCGATCACGACATCGCCGATGGACGCATCGTGATCGTGAACGGTTCGCGGACCATCGCCGGCTCGGCTCGACACCGCTACGCGCGGACCGCACTGATCCATGTCGATTGCCCGGTCGAAATCCGTGCCACGCGGATCGCCGCGCGCGGACGCGAGAGTGCGGGAGAGGTCGCAGCGCGTCTCAATCGCGATGTCACGGCATTTGATCCGAACGACGCCGACGTGCGGATCGACAACGCTGGCGCGCTGGAAGACGGCATCAAGATACTCGCCGACGCCCTCACGTCTTTCGCGCGGGCGCCCTAGCGATCCAGCGGGCCTCAGCGCGGCAGTCGCACTCCAAATCTGAGCATCAACGCCAATGCGCGCTCGCTGTGTTTCTCGTGATGGCGGCAAGTGTGCTTGCGACATCTGACAGAATGTCCAGCCAGCCTTGACTTGCGCTAAACTACACCTATGTTCTCAAGCATGTCACAGCTCCCCCGCTCTCCGATTGCGCGACGCTGGATCAAGCATGTCTTGGCCCGGGCAGGGCTCGCCGCGCTTTAAGCGTGGCTGATAGCGCCCTCTCTCCCGGGTCTGCTCCACCACATGGATGAGCGCACTGTGCTGACGCATCACGCGTACGCACGAGGGCGGAGCTGTGACTGTAGGTTTCAGAACATCACCCTGCGACAACTGCGGGCGTAAGCTGCCGCGCGCAGCCGCCCGTTGCCCGTGGTGCCTTTGGCCTGTCGTCCCATTTCCGAAGGACGGACAGCGGCTCGCCGATGGCGAACGCCTCTGCCGCAAGCGTGAAGCAGCAAGCCCCGCTGGCCCGACGCCCATCCCCTGAACTTCGACGTCCGCCTTCTTTCGCCGAAGACCGCTCGCCTCGACAGGCTGGCGGCCGGAGAGGCGGCAAGCCGGAACCCCACCACGGAGATCGCAATGCGCAAGCGTAAAGGCAAAGGCCACAATCTACCGATTACCGCCCGCCGGTCCTCATACGAAGGCCGCAAAAACACGAAGCGAGAGAGGAAGGAGAAGGCGCGGTAGGCCATCCCTCAACGGCTCATTGCGCGGCGGAGGAAGGCCTAAGGCGCATCATCCTGCCGCGCGATGCCGCCTTCAGATTCCAGGCGGGCAAGCTGCTTCACGTCCTGGCGCGTGAATTTCAGCCGCACGCCGGCGCCGAGGCCGTTGCCTTCCTCTACGACAACAACGCCAAAGGTATCGAACGCCTGTATGATCGCGTCGGCGTCGCTTTGCGATTGCACCCAAGCGCTGCCGCCCGCCTCCAACAAGGCCAGAGCGTCGGCCGTGAGTCCCGCGGCTCTCGCGAAGTCTTCAAGGCTAACCTCAACCAATGCCCGGCCCGCCGCAATCAACCGACCGCTCACTTGTACCGTGGGATTCATATTCGCCTCCATCCGACACTGAGCCACCCGCTTGGTCACCCATCCATACTCGTCGGATCATACTAAGCGCAACGACCGTTCCTTCTTACCAGCCCGAACACGTCTTCGATCCAGTTGTGCAGGCTCTGGCGAGACTCAGCGCGATATCCGCAATCTAGCGCAACAATGCGCCTCAAGGTTAAGGCCTGCGACGCGGCGTCAACAGGGCAAGCAGCACGCCGGTTAGCGTGAGCGCCATTGCGACCACCTCACGCATGCCGAGCGGCTCTCCGAGAACCAGAGCAGCCAGTAACGTGCCGACCAGCGGTACCAGCAGAGTACCAGTCGATGCGACCACTGGCGATATATGCCGGAGTGCCTCGAACCACATGATGAAGCACAGCCCCATCGGCACCAGAACCATGTAGACCATCGCCCAGAAGCCCGCGACGTCGAGGGCAGAAAGGCGCGGCTGCTCAATGACGATGCCCAAGATCAGCAACGGCAAACAGCCAAGAACCAGTTGCCAGGCAATCGATGCGAGCGGCGGCAGTGGCAGCGACGCGGAGTTGAGGACGGCACCGCTCGCAAACAGGATGGCCGAGCTGAGCGCAAAGGCCATGCCGGGCAACTTGGCCATGTCGATCGAAACGACGTTGGGACCGAACAAGACGACGATACCAGCGAACCCGAGACACAGCGCAAGGAACCCTCGCAGGTTGGGTTGTTCGCCTCGCACAGCCCACGCGATCAACGTCGACCAGATCGGCATCGTGAAAACGAGAAGCGTCGCCTCGCTGACGGTCAGCCAGACAAGACTTATCGCCGCAAGGCCCATCCAGGCGAACACATTGGTGAGTGCCGCAAAACCGAGACGGGGCCATGCGCCGCGCGGCACCGACAGTCCTTCACCTCGGTAGTTGGCCACAGCAGCCAGGAGAACGGCGGCGATGACGCCCGCCAGTCCGCGGCAGAACATGGGCGTCCATGTCTGCAGAACGATCTTCGTGCCGACCCATCCGCTGGCCCAGCCAAGCGTGGTCGCGATCAGGGCTGCCACACCTCGGCCAGCGTTAGTCATTTCGCCGGCCTGAGTGGGCATCAGCATCCATATCGCGTGCAATCCTGCCAGCAACCGTCACGAACCGCGAGATCGTATATGAAGCCGCTCGAAAAGCGTCAATCGCCCGGCACCGCAGCCGCGCACGCATTGGGCGCGGTCGTTGACGGCGTATTCAATGGCGCCCACGCTTTCCTCGGCAACAATCAAGGAGGCGCCATGGATCGATTCCAATAGCCTCCTCGCTCACTGGTGAGCCCTCGGCTGTCCTTGACGCGACGCAAAGCCGAAGCCGAATTTCGCTCCCATAATGACGTCAATGCTTGCCGACACAGACCGACACAGGATGACAAAAAGCGCATGTCCAACACACCGCACACTCTCGCCGAGGAATTCCCCGATCAGATGGAGGCTATTCATCAGCTCAAGATTTCCAACCCGGACTTCGCGACCCTCCTGAAGGAATATGACGAGGTGAACGACCAGATCCATCTGGCCGAGACCAATGTAAAGCCCGTCGAAGAGGCCTTCGAGGTCGCGCTCCGGAAGCGCCGCTTGAGCATTAAAGACGCCATTGCAGCGGCGCTGTCCCGATAAACTCAGCTCGCCAATCCAATCGTTGATCCGCGGGATTGGCGAATGCTTCACATCACACCGGGCCAGGACGGCAGCACCGGCACGGTCATGATCAGACGCGCGCGAGCGCGGCGTCTTGCCCAGCGCCGCGCAATCACTGCTTGGTTGCGACAACCTCGAGGTATTCACTCGGAACGATCAGAGTGTCTCTACCGCCGCGGTTCATACGGTCGAGGAGCGCAAGCAGATCACTCCTGAGCCCGGCCTGTTTGTCGGCATCAAGGGCCGCGAAGGCGCGATTTGTCGGTCCGTAGTAAGTCTTGAATACCTCGAGCCAGTGATCCGCCGACCGGTAGCGAAAATTGAAAACCTTCCGCGTCGTCTCAACCTGATGGCCGGCCAAGATCTCCTTCAGATGCGCCTCGGTCCCCCAGAGGACTGGCGATGGAACGCCGGCTGGAGGCGGAACGTGTGATCCGATCGTCTTGAAGAGCTGACCGATGAATCCATCAGGGGTCCAGTTGGCGAGGCCGATGCGCCCACCGCGCCGGCAAACCCTGACGAGTTCGCTGGCGGCCTTTTGCTGATCGGGCGTGAACATGACACCAAAAGTGGAGAGGACGGCATCGTAGCTATTGTCCGCGAATGGCAATGCTTCGGCATCGGCCTCCTGAAAGGCGACGGTCAAGCGCTCGGCCGCTGCACGCTCCTTCGCGCGCTCGAGCAATTGTGGCACGTAGTCCGTTGACGTTACCTCGGCCCATCGCCGCGCTGCCGCTAGCGTCGCGTTGCCATTCCCCGCCGCAACATCGAGCACGCGCTCACCTGCGCGCAAATCAATCGCCTCGCACAATTGCTCGCCGACGATCTGAAGCGTGGTGCCGACAACGGCATAGTCACCGGTCGCCCACGTTGCCTGTTGGCGCTGCTTGATGACGGCGAAATCAGGTGATGCATTGGCCATGGTCGCAGGTCCCTTTGCTGAAAAAATCGATCGGGTCGCGGCGCTCAGACGATCGCAATGTCCACGTCGACGTGAGGGCGATCGCGCAGCGTGCAGCCCACGGGAGAATGTGCTTCTCCCCACGCCGCGAGTTCGCGCAATTGGATCTCGTCGGCATCGTCCGCGCCGATGCGGATCGACATACGCAGGTTGCCGAGTGCCGTCGACACATCGGGGATGCCGACGAGGCCACGCGCATCGGAGTCGCTGTCGACTTTTACTTCCAGAGTCTTCAGAGCAATGCCTTGAAGCGCCGCGCGCATCGCGATCGCTGTGGCAGCGCATGAAGCAATTCCAGCGCGCAATAACCATCCGGGGTTCGATCCCGCGCCGAGACCTCCCATCGCCTCTGGCATGTCGGTGATGGCGTTCTCAGCAGCAGGACCTGCCACATCGCACGTCAAGCCGTCGCGCCAGACCGCCGTCGCTGTCGTGTTGGCTTTCCTGGCGACGGCCGGTTTCTCGAGGAAAAGTCGCTTTGCGCGTTCCAAGGGTTCGCGTGCCGCAAGGTTGGACATCGGTGCTCTCCCTTATTTCGTTCCGGCCACGACAACGAATTCACCCGGCACGGCGTAGCCATCTCCGCACCGGTATTCCTGTATCGACGCGAGATATTCCGCGTATGCTTCCGCTCGCATGTCCTCGGTGAAGCGGCTATGGGCGAGCGCCACTGGTCCGCCGACGAAGGCCGCCTGGCACGCGTCATTCGCGCTGACATAGTTGAGGGTGGACGAGAAGCGCCGACTGCGCACGCCGGTGAATCCAGCCGCGGCGTAAGCGCGCTCGAGGGCGTCGCCTGTGCCGATGCGGAAGAACATCGGGCAGACTTCGGATTGCACACGCGCATCCACGATCGGGAAGATGTCGGCCCAACCGCACTTTGCGCGCTCGCCCCAAACGAGGCAGGCCGCGCGGCGACCCGGCCGGATCGCTCGGTGCATTTCCGCAACCGCTTGCTCGGGGTTCGGCGCATACATCAACCCGAGCGCGCACAACACGACATCCACTGATGCACTCTCAATTGCGAGTTGCTCTGCGTCCATGCGCTCGAAGCGGCAGTTGGTGATATCCAGCGACCGAGTTCTTGCCTGTGCGGCCGCGATCATCTCGTCCGAAATGTCCGCGCCGAAGACACTGCCATGGCATCCGACGAGCCGGGCGGCGCGAAATGTAACGAGGCCGGTCCCGCAAGCGACGTCGAGAACGCGCTCGCCGGGAACCAAATTCGCCATATCCAGCAGTGCCGTTTGCGCCGGCTCGAGCTGAACCTGCCAAGTCCTCTCATAGTAGCCGGCGGCCTTGTCCCAGCCGTATCGCTGAACCCGTCGTTGAAGCCTGGCATCCATCCGCCCACTCCGTTTCACCGAATGGAGTGTGACGCACGCGCGTCGCTTGACGCCATGACTGGAACTCTCTGTATCTTAGCCGGAACGCTCAAATGGCCGTGGCCCGCTGCGATGCCCGGGAGGTTGGGATGGACGTACTGTCGGAGGTCCTGCGCGTGGTCCGCCTTTCCGGCGCGATCCATTTCTGCGCGGAGTTCACGCATCCCTGGGCGATCCTGTCCTCACCGCCGGAGATGCTCGCCACCCGGCTCTTTCCCGGTGCTGAAGCAGTGACACCGTTCCACGTCGCGACCGCCGGAAAGTGCTATCTGAGCTGGGGGAGCGTCACGCCGATAGCAT
>CAZKZT010000228.1:0-6542 GCA_964557265.1 uncultured Hyphomicrobium sp. | reverse complement strand
CCGCCACACGCTGCTGCTCACCGCCCGACATATTGCCCGGATAAGAACGAAACTTGTGCGACAGCCCGACCTTCGTGAGCGCCTCGCGCGCCTGATCGACGGCCATCCGGCCACGACGCCCGCGTACGTCCAAGGCGAGACGGACGTTCTCCTCGGCGCTGAGCGTCGGGAACAGATTGTAGGTCTGGAACACGAAACCGATATGCTTGCGCCGCACTTCCGCAAGCTCCTCGGCGTCGAGGCCCACGGTGTCGGTGCCGGCGATGCGAACGTTGCCTTTGGTCGGCGAAAGGATGCAGCCGAGGATCGACAGCAGCGTCGTCTTGCCAGACCCCGACGGCCCCATCAGCAGCGTCAGCTCGCCCGGGTTGATCTTGACGTCGACGCCCTTGAGCGCGCGCACGAGACCGGCGCCCTGGCCGAGCTCCTTGACGACGCCGGTCGCTTCGAGAACGGGGGCACTGCTCATCGCGCGAACACCATGGCCGGATCGAGCTTGGTCACCTTGATGATCGCCGATACCGCCGACACCGCGCACATCGCCACCGTCAGCACGAAGAGGCCAATGGCGAGTTCGGGCGTCATCAGGATCGGCAGGGCCGTCTGCTCACTGAAGTGCACGACGATCATCGCGATCGTCATGCCGAGGATGTAGCCGAGCACCGCCGAAAGACCCGCCTGCATGAGGATCACGCGGTGGATGTAACCGGCCGAGGATCCGAGCGCGCGCAGCGTTGCGAATTCGCGCAGGTGATCCTTGGTGCTGGAATAGAGCGTCTGCGCCACGATCACGGTGCCGACGAGAATGCCGAGAATGGCGCCACCGATCAGCGCCACGCCGGCGCCGGTACCGAACAGCCAGTGATCGAGGCTGCGGTTGCGGAACTCGGCCTTGGTCAGCACATCGACATTGGAAAGGCGCGACTTGATTTCCGCGAGAACGGCGTCCCTGGTCTGCGGATCGGTGAGTTTCACGAGTTGGAACGTCGCCTGATCGGGCTGCATACCGAGCATCCCGCGCGCGCGGTTCAACGAGGTGAAAACGTAGGGCGCCATAGTGAAGGAGCGGATGCCGTCGGTCAGCGCCGCGACCTTGACCCGCTGCTGTTCGATCTGGGCGATCTCGGAGATGCGGCTCACGCCGAGGCTGTCCATGTAGGTTTTGTCGACAGCGACGGCGTGCGGCTCGGAGATCGAGTTCGGCGAGCCCTGCACCACGTTCCACGGGGCGAGACCGCCATCCGCGGGATCAGTGCCGACGAGAACGATGAGCGCCGATCCGCCCGCGGGCTTGCGCCATTCGGTGAAGGCGACCGCCAGCGGCGTCACCTTCTCGACGCCCGGCACGGCGAGAACGGCGTGGCGCTCGCGCCCCGACAGCAGCCCCGCTTCCTCGAAGCTCTTGGCGCCGAACGACGTGACCCAGATCTCGCCTTCCGCGTTGTCGATCATCGAGATGATCATCTGCCGTGCGCCCTGGTACAGACCGAGCTGCACCGCGACCAGCACGATCGCGAAGAGAATGCCGACAAGGGTCACTGCCAGGCGGACGCGGTCATGGAACAGGTTACGAAACGCCAGCGTCAAAACCATGTGGATGCCAAATCGTCCTTGCTTGACGTCGCACGCGCGACGCCTTGATGCTGGCCGGGCGCCAGATTGCCTGATGAAGCCCGCCCCGGATTTTCCGTGGCCACGGTTCCGACCCCGCCCCGCTCTCAAATGCGCGGCTGTGGCCGGAAACGGTGTGCGCGCTTGCGCGTTATATAGGAAGGCCGGCCAAACGGCGCCAGCCGCAGCGCGATCGTAGTAAATCAGAGGCTCGAACGCCGCAATCCGGCCGGCGATGGTCAATTGATCGCATCCGGAACAGCACGCCCATCCGGCGCTGCATCTGCTCACTCTGAGGCAAAATCGAGGCGGCACGCACGGCCTGTGGCGCCTTGCCGCTGCCACAGTTGGCGCCTTAACCACGCCCAACCGGTGCTCTTGACCTCACCCGAGACAACCAGCTCAGGATGCTCCCATGATGATGACTGCGCTGACAAAAGCTAACCTTTTCCGCCGGCTCGCCGTCCTGGCGCCCGCCCTCGCGCTCGCCGCGTCGGTGGCCGTCGTCGTGCCGGCCGACGCCCAGCAGGCCAAGAAAAAGGGCGCCCAGGCCGCAGCGCCGGCCCCCGCCATCGATCCCAGCGCCGAGGGCGTGTGGATCGATCATACCGGCCGCGGCGCGGTCGAGATCATCCCCTGCGCGGTTCTTGCGGCTGCCGCGGCCGGCGCGCCGCCGCCCGTCGCCGATCCGGCGGGACCGAAACAGAACCTGTGCGGCCGCATCGTCTGGTTGCAGAACCCCAACGATCCCAAGGGCCGGCCGCTGATCGACGAGCTGAACAAGAATGCAGCGAAACGCGGCGCACCGATCTGCGGCCTCCAGATCCTCGGCGAAGTGAAGCCGCAACCCGATGGATCCTGGGACAATGGCTGGATCTACGATCCCGAGCAGGGATCGTCGTTCGACGTCGAACTGCGCCTGCGCAACCCCGAGACGCTGCAGGTCAAGGGCTACATGGGCGTCAAGTTCTTGAGCGAGACGTTCGTGTGGCGCCGCGCCAAGCAAGCCCCGCCAAGGTGCGGCGCATAGCGCCGACTGTCATCCGGGCGAAACAGGACTCGGGCATCGAGCGACACGGCGCGACCCGCGCGCCGCCGCCCGGGACCCCGCCATGGATGCCATCGCGCTCGCTTCTGCCGCCTTCGCCACCCTCACCACCGCCCTGCACGTATCGACCGCGCTGATCGCGGCCAGCCGATGCCGCCTGACCGACGCGCCGCCTGCGCCCTCCGATCCGCACCTCCCCGCCGTCTCCATCATCCGCCCGCTCTGCGGCATCGACGCTCACGAAACCGAGACCCTGCGCTCGGCTTTCCGGCTCGACCATGCGCAGTATGAAGTGATCCTCTGTGTTGCAGAGGCGGATGATCCGGTGATCCCGCTCGCGCGTGCGGCCATGCGCGAGCATCCCCACGTCCCGTCGCAGCTTCTGATCGGCGACGATCCGATTTCGCCCAATCCCAAGCTCAACAACATCGTCAAAGGCTGGCGCGCCGCCCGCCACGGCTGGATCGCCATCGTCGACAGTAACGTGCTGATGCCGCGCGACTATATCGGCCGCCTGCTCGCGACCTGGCGCAGCGATACCGGCCTCGTCTGTGCGCCACCGATCGGCGCCCTGCCCGATGGCTTCGCCGCGGAAATAGAATGCGCCTTCCTCAACACCTATCAGGCGCGCTGGCAGTACGCGGTCGATACCGCCGGCCTCGGCTTCGCACAGGGCAAGACGATGCTGTGGCGGCGCGGCGATCTTGCAGCCGCGGGCGGCATCGCGGCGCTCGGCCGCGACGTGGCGGAGGATGCCGCGTCGACCAAGGTCGTGCGGGCGGCCGGGCGTCGCGTGCGCCTCGTCGACCGGCCATTTCCGCAGCCGCTCGGACGGCGCACATTCTCCTACGTCTGGAACCGGCAACTGCGCTGGGCGCGCCTGCGCCGGGCCTCGTTTCCGGCCTGCTTCGCGCCGGAAATCCTCACCGGGCTGACGCTGCCGCTGATTGCCGCCGTGATGTCCGCTGAAGCATTCGAGCTGCCCCCCATCGATGTTGCCGCTGCCATGCTCATCGTGTGGCTGGGTGCCGAAGCGCGCCTCGCGGCTGCAGCGGGATGGCACCTCTCGTGGCGCTCACCGTTCGCATGGCTCGCCCGTGATCTGATGCTGCCGGTCCTGTGGTGTATGGCGCTCACCGGCAGCCGCCTCGAATGGCGCGGCAACGAAATGCGCGCGACGCGCGAACCGGAAGAACCGGTGGCATCGGCCAGCCGCTGATCGCGCGCGGTTCGCTCGTCGTCGATAACGCCGGTATCCCCGTTAGCTGGATCAAACGGCGCGACCGATTGCAGGCGCGCATCGCTTCAACGCGGCCGAGACACGGACGATGCCCGTCCCCGGCCGCCGTTCTTTTTCTTAACTCTGCGTGCAGCGCGCGGCGCGGGTAAGTGCCATGCGATTGCGGGGCCGTTTCCACGGGCCGCGTGGTTGGCGAAGCCCGTCGTGGCTGGTAGATAAGCGGGAGCGGCCCGTTTCCCGCTGCACCACCCCTTCTCCCGGACCAGCCGGCACGCGCACCAGCGCCGCCCTATCCGCCCCGACAGGAGTTTTCTGCTGATGCGCAATTTCGCCAATCCCGGCCGCTCGCCCGTCTATGCTACGAAAGCGATGGTCGCGACCTCTCATCCGTTGGCAAGCGTCGCTGCAATCGAACAGCTCAAGAAGGGCGGCAATGCCGTCGATGCGGCGATCGCCGCAACAGCCGTGATGTGCGTCGTCGAGCACGCCATGACCGGCATCGGCGGTGACTGTTTCGCACTCATCGCACGTCCCGGCACCAACCCCGTCGCGCTCAATGCTTCGGGCCGCGCGCCTGCCGCCGCGACGCACGAGTGGTACGCCAAGCAGGGCATCACCAAGATCGAGACCCAGTCGCCGCACGCCGTGACGGTGCCGGGCGCCATCGATGGCTGGGCGACGCTGCTCAAGGATTACGGAACGAAGTCGTTCGCCGAGGTGCTGGCACCGGCAATCGAGTACGCGGAGAAAGGCTACGTCGTCTCGCCGCGCGTCGGCCACGACTGGGCGAACCTGACCGAGAAACTCTCGTTCCATCCGGGCGCGCGTCAACATCTGCTGCCCGGCGGCCGGCCGCCCAAGGTCGGCGAGATCGTGAAGTTCCCCGAACTCGGCAAGACGCTGCGCGCGATCGCGGACAAGGGCCGCGACGCCTTCTACACTGGTGAGATCGCGGCCGACATCGTGAGCGAGCTGCGTGAGCTCGGCGGCCTGCACACGCTGGAGGATTTCGCGGCTCAGAAGGCAACCTACGTCGAGCCGATCTCGGTCAAGTATCGTGGCGCCGAACTCTACGAGATGCCGCCGAACAACCAGGGCATCGTCGCGCTGATCATGCTGCGCATCCTCGACAAGCTCGGCACGCTCGGCACCGACCCGCTGTCGGTCGAGCGCTACCACGTCATGACGGAAGCAAGCCGCCTCGCCTACGCCATGCGCGACGCCTTCGTCGCCGATCCGGTGATGGCGAATGTGCCGGTCGAGCATATGCTGAGCGACGCGACGATCAACGATCTCGCCTCGCGCATCGACCGCGCCAAGCGCCGCGACGACCTCGGCCCCGTGCCGCAGCCCACCGGCACCGATACGATCTACATGACCGTCGTCGACGGCAACGGCATGGCGGTCTCGTTCATCAACTCGCTGTTCTCGGCGTTCGGCTCCGGCATCGTCACGCGCAAGACCGGCGTCACGCTGCAGAACCGCGGCCAGGGCTTCGTGCTCGATCCCAAGCACCGCAACTGCATCGCACCCGGCAAACGTCCGATGCACACGCTCGTCCCCGCAATGGCCTTCAAGAATGGCAAGCCGTGGATGTCGTTCGGCGTGATGGGCGCCAACTTCCAGCCGATGGGACACACCTACGTGCTGACCAACGTGCTCGACTACGGCATGGATGCGCAGGAAGCGCTCGACCACCCGCGCGCCTTCTTCGAGGACGGCACGCTCGGGCTCGAGAAGTCGATGCCGCAGTCCGTCTACGATGGCCTCGCCGCAGCGGGCCATCCAGTGTCGTGGCGGAACGATCCGTGGGGCGGCGGCCAGATCGTCCAGATGGATCCGAGCGGCATCCTGATCGGCGCCTCCGACCCGCGTAAGGACGGCACGGCGATCGGCTACTGAGGCTGAGCGCTTGAGCACGACGCACACCGTACGGCTCAGAATCGAAGGGCGCGTGCAGGGCGTCGGCTACCGCGCGTTCGTCGAACGCAACGCGGGCGCACTCGGCCTCGACGGCTGGGTGCGCAACCGCCGAGACGGCGGCGTCGAGGCGGTCGTCTCAGGAAGCCCGGCCGCGGTCGACGAGTTGATCGCGCGGTGTCACGCCGGTCCGCCAGCCTCCCGCGTCGACCGCATCGAAATGCTGGCCGAGGACGAGGCGGCGGCGCCCGGTTTTGTGGTGCGACCGACGATTTGAGATCGCCAACCGGCGAAGCAGTGCCGGCGCGCGTGTAGGCGAAGCCGTACGCGCCGCCGCAGGAAAAGAAAAAGCTCAAGCCTTCGCGCGCACGTAGCTCCCCGGCGCGTCTTCGATTACACCGAGCGTCGCGCCGGGCTCGCGCGCGGCGACTTCCTTGCCCGACTGTTTCCTCAGCCACTGCATCCAGTGCGGCCACCATGAACCCGGAGTCTCGCTCGCGCCCTCGACCCATTCTTCGAGGTTGTCGACACGATCGCCGTTGGTCCAGTACTGATACTTCGGCGGCCTGCCCTCGATCGGCGGGTTGATCACGCCGGCGATATGGCCCGAACCCGCCATCACGTACTCGACCGGACCGCCGAACAGGCGCGAGGAGATGAACACCGACTTTGCCGGTGCAATGTGGTCCTCGCGCGCGGCAAGCTCGTAGATCGGCAGCTTGA
>CAZKZT010000227.1:0-6544 GCA_964557265.1 uncultured Hyphomicrobium sp. | reverse complement strand
CTACCGCGCCCGCGATGCGGCGCTCGGCAAACCGTGTGTGCTCAAGGAGCACTTCTCGCTGCAGTTCGCGTATCGCGATGGCGTCAGCGGCGCCGTCCGGCCGAGTGACACATCGGCATTTCGCTGGACACTCGACCGCTTCCTGCAGGATGGACGTGCGCTCTCCCGTTGCCATCATCCCGCGATCGTCGGTGTCAGCGGCGTGTTCGAGGCCGGCGGCACCGCCTACATGGCGCTCGAGTTCGAACCCGGGATCAATCTCGAGCAATGGCTTGAGCAACTCGGCCGCGCACCAACGCAGGATGAGATCGATACCATTCTCGTGTCGCTGCTCGATGCGCTCGCCTGGCTACATGCGCATGACGTGTTCCATCGCGACATCTGGCCCGGCAACATTCTGATAGGGCGCCATGGCAGGCCGTGTCTGATCGACTTCGGCGCCACGCGACAGGCGATCGCAGAGCGCGCGCAGGATATGTCGCCGATCGTCAGGGCGGGCTATTCGCCTCCCGAACAGTACACAGCCTCCAGTCGCGCGTACGGGCCGCGGAGCGATATCTACGCGCTTGCGGCCACGATGTATCGCGCGCTCACCGGGCAGCCTCCGATCGAGGCGATCGAGCGTGAGGTCCAAGACGATCTGCTGCCGCTGACCGCAGCGGTTGCGTACCCGGAGGACTATCGGCGGAAGTTTATCGAGGCGATCGATGCCGGGCTCAGGCTGCGCCCGTCGCGGCGGCCGCAGAGTGCCGCCGAATGGCATCGCCTCCTGGCCCTGCCCGGCGCCGCGCCCGTGCATCGGTCGGGTGCGCATTCGGAACCGCCGGCGCACTCATCGGGGAGCGCCGACAGCGGACGCCGCGATGGAACCGACGTGCAACCGCCGCCGTTGCCGCGCGTTGGGCCATGGGCTGTGCCGGTCCCATCGTCGACCGTGCCGCCGATTGCCGTATCGGAGCCTGTCGCCAATCCGGCCGCGATTGCGCGCGCTGCCAAAGAGCGCGACGCGCGGCTCGGCCGAAAGCTCGTCTTTACTGTTGGAGGCGCGACGATCCTGCTGTTCGGCTCGAATTTTCTCGGTGCGTGGGAGACGTCCAGCCAGCGCGAAGCGCGGGTTGCGATCGAGCGCAAGCAGGGTGGGCCGATCAAGCAGGCGGAGGACCGGCAACTCAAACTCCAGCAACAGCAGGCGGAAGATCGAGATCGAACCGCGCGGCTGGCGCGGGAGCGCGAAGCCCGGCGCGATGCCGCCGACAAGGCCGCACGCCAGAAAATCGGCGACGCGAGCACAGCGCGCCGTCCTCCCCTGTCCGAGACCGACTGTCAAACGTCCAAACCGATCGAGAATGTCGTCGCGGCGTGCTCGGAGATCATCTCGCGCTTCAACGACTACGCTGACGCCTTCTCAATTCGCGGCTGGGCATTGCGTGAGCGCAATCATCCCGAACGCGCTCTGACGGATTTCAACCGGGCACTGGAGATCGCACCGAATACGCCGATCTATCTTTCGCAGCGCGGCCTCACCTATCTTCGCCTCAAGGATTTCGATCGCGCGGTCGCCGACTATCACAAGGCCATCGATCTCAATCCGCGCAATGCGGCCTTCGTCAACGACCGCGGCGTCGCGTACATGGAGCTTCGCGACTACCCCTCCGCCATCAAGGATTTCGACCGCGCGATCGAACTCGACCCACGCTACGTGCTGTCCTACAACAACCGCGCGCGCGCTTATGCGCTCGGTCACAATGACCACGCGCGTGCCATCGCTGATCTCGATCGTGCGATCGCGATCAATCCAAAGTATGGATTGGCCTATGAGAACCGTGGTTTCAGCTATCTCGATATCAAGGATCTCGACAGGGCGATCGCTGATTTCAGCAGGGCCATCGAGCTCAATCCGAGATCAGCGCGCGGCCTGAACGGGCGCGGCGTGGCGTATGAGCGCAAAGGCGACCGGTTGCAGGCCGTTGCCGACTATAGACGCGCGTACGACGCGGACCGGAAATATTCGGCGGCGCGCGACAACCTGACGAGACTGGGTGAAAAGTTGTGATGGACGAGAAGCGCGAAGGGGCGGAGCCATCGGTGTCGATGCCGGCGGAGGAACAGCCGTCATCGAGGCGGGCGCGATCGACGCTGACGCAGAACGATGCCGCTCTGAATGAGCGCGGTACGTCTGGCGGCCGTTTCCTCATCGTGTTCGGTATTCTCGGGCTGCTCGCGGTTGCGACGACCAACGTCCTCGGCGTCTGGTCGACGCCGTGGCAGGCGGAGGCGCGGAAGGAAGCCGTTCGGATTGCCGCCGAGCGCCGCGAGGCAGAGCGCAAGGCGGAGACCGAGCGGCTGGCACGCGAGGCCGCGGAGCGCGCGGCCAAACAGAAGAAGGCGGCTGATGATGCAGCCCGCCGCGAAACAGCGGAACGGGAGAGAGCCAAGCAGGAGGATGCGCGGCGTCAGGCTGAAGAGGCGCGCCGTCAGGTTGTCGAGGGTGAGCGGCTGGCGCGCGAGGCGGCCCGGCAGAAGGCGGAGCGCGATTCGCGAGCGAAGCAGGAGGCGCGAAAGGGGGAGCAGAAGAAGCTTCTGGACGAGGCTCGCCGCAAGTTTGACGAGCTGGCGCGCAAAGAGGCAACCCAGCCGGCACCCCGACCACAGCCACCGGTCGTCCCCGATGTGCCGCGGGCCGAGCAGCCCATGCCGCCGCCTGTGTTGACGCCGTCTGAATCTGCCCGGGAGCAGGACACGTCCATGCCGCGCGCCATCGAGCTGCTCGAGAAGCTGCGCAAAGGGCAGCCCCCCAAGGCAGTGGTGCCGCCACCTGCAGTCGCCAAGCAGCCCCCTTCACCGGAGGCGCTCGAGAACCGCGCGGCTGGATCAAAGATCGCTGACGCGCAAGGCACCAAGCAACCCGACATCGCCTCGACTTCGTGCCGGGTGGATCGCTCTCACGTCGTAGCCCTCGACGCGTGCAGCGACCTGATCAAGCGCTATCCCGACTTCGGCGATGCCTACGTGGTGCGGGGCTGGGCGCTCAGCCAGCGTCGCGATTTCAGGCGCGCCATCGAAGACCTGACGCGTGCGATCGAGATCGATCCAAGGAACGCGCGGGCCTATTTTCAGAGGGCGAATGCGCGCCATTCGCTCCGCGCGCACGCACTGGCAGTCGAGGATTATACGCGCGCCATCGAGCTTCGCCCGGACGATGCGCTTGCATACAACAATCGCGGGCTCACGCGCACTTTCGTGCCGGACTTCCCCGGCGCGCTGGCGGACTTCACGCGTGCCATAGAGATCGATCCGCGCCATGCGCTGGCCTACTACAATCGAGGTCGACTGCACTGGCGCGACGGCCGCAAGGGCGATCTGGCTGTCGCCGACCTCACCCGCTCGCTGGAACTCAACGACGGCTACGGATTTGCGTATACGGTGCGCGCGGAGATACTGGCGGCGCTCGGCCGGCACGCCGAGGCGATCCGCGATCTGACCCGCCTGCTCGAAATCGATCGGCAGAACAGCGGCGCGTACATCTCCCGCGCGCACAGTCACGTCGAGACCGGTGCGTTCGATCAGGCGCTCGATGATGCAAACCGTGCGCTGGAGTTTTATCGCAATTCGCCCGATGCGCTCGTTGAACGCGGGCGCGCACTGGAAGCCAAAGGCGATCTCCAGGCCGCGATACGCGACTATCGGCGTGCCTTGGAGATCCGGCCGGATCACACAGCCGCGCGGGGGCATCTGACGCGCGTTGGCGAGAAATGACCGGTCTTATGTAACCGGGCCAGCGAGGAAGATCGCGGAGCGCTCGATCTCCTCTATTTCGGCGAGAGCTGGAGCGTAGTCGGCGTGCGTTTCGCCGACGGCGCCGATGCGGCGTTCGAGCTCCGACAGCCTGTGCCGCCCCCCGAGTTTCTGCAGGAAGATCGCCGAGACGGCTGGCTGGTAGAATCGCTCGCGGTCGCTCTGGGTGAGGATGACGCCGCGCAGCTTGTCGTCGCCGCGCCGGAAGCGGTTGAGCGTGACGAGGCGCAGCGCGCCTTGATACGTCGTCAGCAGCTGCAGCATGCCGGTGTGCGGGCTGATGTAGACGCCGCCGGCGTGTTGATGGGTACCATTCGCACCATTGCCGGAGGGCCCGCGTTGCAATTCGAGGAAGCGCAGACGGCCGAGATCCTCGTCCCAGTCGAGCTCGTAGACCGAGCGATAGAGTTCAGGCCGGCGGGAGAAGACCCGGCGATACGCGACGTAGGCGCCGAGATAGTCCTCGTAGGCCGAGAGGAGGTATCCGCCGTAGCTTTCACCGGCGCGGCCATGTGGTTCGGCGGATTGCCCGTTCGCGCTCGCCGGTGCGCCGAGGAGCGTATCGAGATCGATCGAAAGGCCACGGGCCACGCCCGCGATCGTCGCGTCGCGCACTGGCAGCCCGGCAAGCAGGTTGCCGAGCGTACGCTCCTTGCAATCGGCAATCTCGGCCAGCGCCGTGCGTGTCAGGCCACGCTTCGCCATCTCGAGGCGCACGCGTCGGACGAATGCCTCCCGCTGCACCGACGTCAACAGTGACGCCATCGTCTGCTTCCTCGCTCCCTCTCGCGCACGCGGCTACTCGACAAGGCCGCAGCCGCTCTGTCAATCATCGCCACGATCATGACAAGGGCTTGTGGCTGGCTTGCCTGATCTTTCAGCGGCACATGAGGTGACGTTGGCATGCGCGGAAAGGTTCACGCTCTCGGGGCGATTATTCTGGCGGCAGTGCTGAGCAGCACGGCCGTTGCGCAGCCTTACGCCTGGAAGCCGCGGGCTGGCGACGGCATCGAGCGTCTCACACAGCGTTTCGCGCCGCCGGCCGGTTTCGTACGTGTGCCCGCGCCCGAAGGCAGCTTCGGTGCCTGGCTCCGTGGCCTGCCGTTGAAACCTGCGGGATCGCCAGTCCTTCTCCACACCGGCGCGCTCAAAGGCCGCCAGGATGCCCATGCCGCGGTGGTCGACATCGATACCGGCACGCGCGATCTCCAGCAGTGCGCCGATGCCGTCATGCGCCTCTATGCCGAATGGCAGTTCGGACGCGGCGCCATGCGCGACATCGCCTTCAATGACACGGGTGAGGGCCGACCGATGCCGTTCTCGCGCTGGGCGGCGGGCGAGCGGCCGCGCGCCGCGGGCCGCGCGCTGGTGTGGACAAAGCGTGCTGCGCCCGATGCCAGCTATGCTTCGTTCCGCCGCTACATGGATACGGTGTTCGCGTGGGCGGGGACACACTCGCTCGAACGCGAGCTGATGCCGGTTGCCGACGGCCGTGTCGAGATCGGCGATGTGATCATCAAAGGCGGCTTTCCGGGCCACGCCGTTCTCGTCGCTGACGTGGCGGAAAATCCCGCGACCGGCGCGCGTCGTTTCCTGCTGATCCAGAGCTACATGCCGGCGCAGGACATGCACGTGCTGGCCGGATCCAGCACGCCCGATGGCTCGCCCTGGTACGCGCTCGAAGCGGGAACGCCTCTCATCACGCCCGAATGGACTTTTGCTCCGGGCAGCCTCAAGCGCTGGCCGGTTGGAACCCGGCGCAGTTGAACCGCGTCTGGCTCAGTAGAACAAGATGACCGCGGCGGCCGCCATCGCAAGGCCGACCACGCCGAAGCCACGCAGCGAGCGCACGAACAACTCGCGTGTCAGTTCGCGCATGTTCCGCCACGGCAGTGACCAGACCCAACCGATGATGAGGCCCGCAAGCGTGCCGAGGCCGAACGACATGAGATCGAGGGAGGGCAAGCCGAGCGGAGCTGCGGGCGCTGCAGCGGCTGCTGCGTCCATTGGCGGCGGTGTGCCCGGCGCAAAGGTGCCGATGGCCGCGAGGGTCATCGACAGCAGGGCACCCAGGATGAGAAGTCGGACCATGCCGGACCCTAGCCGAGGCATGGCAAAGGATCGGTTAATGCCGCACGTCTTCCCGCTATCGTACTGCGGTGTCAGTAGCTTGTCAGTGTCGAGCAGTGTCACAAAAAAAGTGATCCGCCTTGTCGGCCCGCCCGGCCGACGTTCGTCTTCAAGACATCGATCCGCAAGGAGCTTCCGCGATGCAGTACGCTATTCTTTGCTACCACGATGAGAACGTCGTCTGTGCCTGGTCGAAAGAGCAGGATGACGCCGTCATGGCCAAACTGGCTGTCGTCCATGAGAAGGTCGCGCGCGAAGGCCGCCTCGGCCCCGTCGCGCGGCTGTTGCCGACCACCGCAGCGACGACGCTGCGCAAGGACCGTGATCCGCCGATCGTCATCGACGGCCCCTTCGCCGAGACCAAGGAGCATCTCCTCGGATTCTATGTCGTCGATGCCGAGAACCTCGAGGGAGCGCTCGATTTCGCGCGTCAGCTCGCCGAGGTCAACCCGGGCGGCGCCTACGAAATCCGTCCGATCGGCTTTTTCAAGGACGGGAAGGTCGCGCCGTGACTGACGCCGGCTGGATCAGCGCCATTCTCACGTCCGCGCGACCCAAGGTCATGGCGGCGCTGCTCCGGCATTTCCGGGATCTCGATATGGCCGAGGAAGCGTGCCAG